>PMCG01000321.1:0-22134 GCA_003155335.1 Acidobacteriota bacterium | reverse complement strand
CTCCAGCGCGCTGGTCGCCGCCTGCGCAACGTAGGCCATGTAGCGTTCATAGAGCGGCCGGGTGGGCAGCGCTGTGTCGTAGCCCATCACGACGAGCTGGTCCGCGACAGCGGCCACACGCACGTAGTACTCCGGCGTCCAGAAGAAGTTGCGCGTCATCGGCACGCTCACGGGCGCGGGTCGCGTGACGGTCACCGAAAGGATGCCGGAGGCGCCGAGAGCCGGCCGCAGCGCTCGCAGCAGTGCCAGCAGATCGTCGGCTCCGTTGGGCACGGGCTCAACGTTGAGGTGGATGCCGTCGAAGCCCTCATCCATCAGACCGCGGCACTCGGCGACGATGCGCTGGCGCTGACTCAAGTCCGCGAGATCGATCGTCCCGCTGCGCGTCCTCTTGTACCCGACGCATAGCCCGCCCACCCATGGCAGGATCCGCAGACCGGGCGCAACAGCGCGCGTCGTGGCCAGAAACGCGCGCATCTGCTCACGATCGTGGGCCGGCAGGCGGCCAGCGCGATCGAATGGAATGAGATGCGGGAAGATATAGAGCACGCCTCGCTGGGCGAGAGAGCGCAGCTTCTGCTCCATGATCGGCTGCGGCTGTGGTTCGGCTAGCCAGCGGTGCTCAAGCCAGATGGCGTTGCGGTCGTGGTTGAACGGATGCGGCCCGAGATCATGGCGCGGCTCGCGCAGCAACAGGCCCAGTAGAATGGTCCCCGTCAGGGCCAGAGTCAGCGCCGCGATCAGCACGCCAGCGCGCAGCCGCCGCGTCATGGCTGTCCTCCTGCACCCTCCCCCACGAGCAGGACGAGGGCCGCGGCGTGGGTCAGTCCGTGGGTCAGGCTCAGCAGGATACGCTCAACGCCGCGCTCGCTGGCGCGACGGGCGGCGCGCTCCGACAACAGTAGCTGTGGCGGACCTCCCCGCGCTGGCACAACCTCAAACTCCTCGAGCGCAAGGGTCGGGTCGAGCGCCGTGCGGGCTGCGCGCTTCGCCGCGAGACGAGCAGCCAACCGCCGGTCCGGGTCGGACTTCGAGAAGGCATAGGCGCGCTCGCGCTCAGTGAAGGGTGCAGCGTGTGTCGGCACCGCACGCAGATTCTCGGCCACCTCGGCGATGGCAACGAGCTGCAACGCGCGAGCGATGATCCCGTCGCCTGGCATCGCTCCAGTGTAGCGCTTCCCGCTGTCATCGCAGACGCGATCACGCTGATGGCGCGACCGGTGTTTCCAGCACCCACAGCGACACGCTACTATCGAGAACGTGCATGACCCTGCCAGCTGTGTCCTCCGCTCGCCACTACTGACCGCCGTGCCGCAGCTCTGCCACGGCTTTGAGATCGGCCTGGCGTCGGCTGCCGGTGTTCCGCGGGAGCGCGGCCGCCGCGCCGTCGCTGACGCGCTCGTGCCTGTCGGACGCGTCCACTTTCTCACGCAGGTGCACGGCGTGGAGATCGTCGAGGCTCCATGGGTGGGAGCGCCCGCTGCCGACGCAGCCGTCGTTCAGGCGACAGGCGTGCTCGTGGCTGTCAAGACCGCCGATTGCGTGCCGATCCTGCTCGTGGACAAGGACGCGCACCTGGCCGCTGCGGTGCATGCCGGCTGGCGCGGCAGCGCGGCCGGCATCGCCCGGCGCACGCTTCAGGCCCTGGTGGCCCGCGGCGCGGAACCGGCGCGGATCTTGGCAGCGATTGGCCCGGCGATCGGCGCGTGCTGCTACGAGGTGGGCGATGAGCTGCGTGCCCGTTTCGGGCCAGACGCAGCGCCGTACTTCAGCGTGGGAGCCGACGGACGGACGCGCCTCGACCTGCGGGGCTTCAATCAGCACCAACTCGAGACGAGCGGCCTGCGACGCGAGCATATCGAGCATGTCGCGCATTGCACGGCCTGCGATCCGGCGCGCCTCCCGTCGTATAGACGCGACGGGCGGGATTGCGGACGGATCCTGAGCTACGTTGGTTGGGCGCAGTGCTAGCCCAGGCAGGAGGTGCGCCGGTCCAGCGCCAGGTTGGCGAGCCGGTCTGCGTCGCGGTTTTCTTCGCGCGCGACGTGGCGCAGGTGGGCACGCTCGAAGCGGGCGAGTAACTCCGTCGCCTCGCGATGCAATGGGGCCAGCCCGGGATGCTTGACGCGGTAGCGCCCTTCTATCTGTCGGACGACCAACTCCGAATCCGAACGGATCTCAATGTGGCGTGCGCCGCGCGCCAGTGCGTGCCTCAGGGCGTGCAGGAGCGCCTGGTACTCGGCGACGTTGTTGGTGGCCTGCCCCAGATAGCCGTACAGCTCAGTCGTCCGCGAGCGGTCCTGGACGTGGATGCCGAAGCCGGCCTCGCCAGGGTTGCCGCGGCTCGCCCCATCGATGTGAATGACGAGAGCGTCTTGCTCGGAGGTTGTCGTCACAGATGCGCGTCCGCCGCTGCGGCCGGCGGCGGCACGTAGTAGAGCACGCGGCTGCACGACGGGCACTGCACGATCTGGTCGTTGCGCTTGAGCTCGACGTACATCTGGGGTCTGAGCACCATGCGGCACTGCTGGCACGTGCCGTCGCGGGCTTCGGCGACCGCGGCGCCGCGCAGACGAGCGACGCGCGTGTACAGCTCGATCAGCTCCGCCGGCAACATCGCCGCGAGCGCTGCGCGCTCCGTCAGCCAGCGCTGACGCTGCTCGTCGAGCGCGCGCTTCTGGGTCTCGATCTCGCCGATGGCGTGTTGGTGACGCTTCTCTGATTCGGCAAGGGTCTGCTGCTCGCGCGTCAGCGCGGCGCTGAGTCCTTCGCCGGCCTCCATGTCCTCGATTATCCGGTCTTCGATGCCACGGATGTCACGCTCGACAGACTCGATCTCGTGGAGCATCGCCTGATACTCCCGGTTTGTCTTGACCTCCATGAGCTGGCTCCGGTACTTGGACCGATGGCTCTCAAGGTCTTGAAGCGCGCCCTCGTTGCCACGGCGTCGCGTCTGTGCGGCCGCGAGCCGCTCACGTGCCGCCGTGAGCTGTGCGCCCGCGAGCGCCCACTCGGCCTCGATCTCGGTCTGACGCCGAGGGACATCCTGGAGCGCGGCTTCGACCCGCTTGATCTCGTTGTCCGTCGCTTGCAGGTCGATGAGCTTTGCCAGATCGGAGTTCATTGCGCGGCGTGCCGTTCGCACGGATGGTAGCACGAGACGTGCGGAGGCGCCCGGCCGCGGTCCACAGCGCGTGGGCAACGAATCTGCTACTCTTTCCAGCGGGCCTGTAGTTCAGTTGGTTAGAACGTCCGGCTCATAACCGGATAGTCGAAGGTTCGAGTCCTTCCAGGCCCACGCAGTGCGTGTGGCGGCCGAGCCACGGCGCGCCAGGCGAGAGAAGTGCTGCGGGGCCACACCCGCGCGCCCTGCATGCCGGAAGCTGCTGAAAACAAAGCCCCACGGATGCGGCCAGTGTGGAACGGCTGTTGCATAATCCTCGACGGAAGCTGACCGTCAGAACGCCATGGCCTACAGGAGAACGCTGAGACGAGACGTCGGCTGTACGGGCATCGGCCTGCACACTGGGCGTCTGACACGATTGCACCTCTGCCCCGCTCCGGCGGAGCACGGCGTGCGCTTCCGGCGCGTCGACGTCGGCGTCGAGATCCCTGCCTCGCTCGAGAACCTCGCCCATCTCGATCACGCCACGACGCTTCAGCACCAAGGCGTGACGGTCAGCACGGTGGAGCACCTGCTGGCCGCTCTCCGCGCCCTGGGCGTTGACGACGTGTTGATCGAGATCGATGGACCAGAGATCCCGATTCTCGACGGCAGCGCGGCGCCGTTCGTGATCCTCATCCACGAAGCAGGCCTCAAACCGCTACCGGCCGTCCGGCAGTATCTCAAGGTGCTGGAGCCTGTCGAGGTCGTGCGGGGCGGCAAGTCCGCGCGACTCTCGCCTTCTGACCACTTCCGCGTCAGCTACACAATCGGCTTTGACCATCCGCTGTTGCGGCACCAGGCCATCGAGTGCCGAGTGGCAGGGGACAGCTTCGCCGAAGAGATCGCCCCGGCTCGGACCTTCGGCTTCCTGCGTGACGTCGAGCTGCTGCGACGCGCGGGCCTGGCCCTGGGGGGCAGCCTGGACAACGCCATCGTCATCGGCGAGACCGGAGTGCTCAACAACAAACTGCGCTTCGAGGACGAGTTCGTGCGCCACAAGGTCCTAGACGCCATCGGCGACCTGGCTCTTCTGGGCCACCCCGTCGTCGGTCACTTGGAGGCACAGCGTGCCGGACACGCTCTGCACGCCGCCTTGGCGCAGAAGCTCATCCTCACGCCTCAGGCCTGGACGCTCGTGACGCACCCACAGCTGCCGCTCGCGGGGGGAGCACTCGCCCCCACGGGCGCTCTCGAACCGCAGACGACCTGACCGCGAAGATTCGCCCGCCCTGCTCACCGCGGTGAGTTGTCGCGCCGGGCTACTTGCTGTCTGCGGGCTTGACGACCGTCACGCTGAGTTTCACTTCCAAGATGCTGCGTGTGGGGTCGTTCGAACGGATGTTCACACTCCGCTCCAGCCGCCCCTCAGCCGTGCGCGTCTGGAGCGAGACCTGCAGCCGCGTCTGCCCGCCGGCGGGCACTACCCGCTCGCTCGGCAGAGCGGCCGTGCAGCCACAGGTCGTCTTGACGTCCTCGATCCGCAGCGACTCATCTCCGAGGTTGCGCAGGACGAAGTCCTTGTTGAGCGTCTTGTTCTGCAGCGCCTGCCCGAAATCGAAGGTCGCGGGTTCGACGACAATACGCGGTCCTTTCTTCGCCGTCGCCTGCGACGCGACACTTTGCACCTCCGCGCCGGCAGCCGAGGCCGCAACGCATCCGGCGAGTACGACTGTCAACCAATTCATGAGGCCCTCCCGTGAGTGCGCGCCCTGGGCCGCTTGTGCCCCCCGGCCAGGCGGCGCGCGTATGCGTCCAACATCTCATTCTCGTACGTCACCGAGTTCAGAAACAGACTCTCGACGAAGTAGCGCGTGCGGTCCTCCTCGCTCATCTGCGCGACGACGTTTTGGATCTCACGCATCATGTCCTCGAAGGTCGCCTTGAGCTGGCTCTTCAGCGAGATCTCGCGATACAGCGCTTCTATCAAGGCGAGCAAGTCCCCATCGAGCTCAAGCACGTGACCGGTTGTGAGGCGTGCGCGGGCCATAGGTCAGTCTCCAGGCTCGGCGGCGCTGCCGAGGGCCGCCAGTGCCCCGGCTTCGTCGCGGTAGGCGTCGATGAGCTTGAGTACGCCGGTCATCGAGATCATCGTCTCGACGCGCGGCTGCAGCCCGAACAGCCCGAGCACGCCGTCATGGGCTCGCACCAGGCGCTGGATGTCCATCAGGCAGCCGATCGACGCACTGTCCATGTAGACCACCTCGTGCAAGTCGAGGAGCATGCGACGCGCGCCGCTCTCCACGAGCTGCTGCACCTCGGCGAAGAACCGCCCCAACACCGCATAGGTCAGTTTTGCCTGTTTGACCCGTACGATGCGCACATCGCCAGCCTCTTCAACAGCGATCGGCATTGCCCGCTCACCTTCCTCTACTGCCGCGCGCGCGCGTCTCCTCGCTGCTGGCCCGGCGCGCGTCCTGGCGGGCTCTCAGCAGTATGCGGGCCAGCTCCGCTCGCCCGCGGTTGATGCGGCTCTTCACCGTCCCCTCAGGCAATCCCAGCTGCTCAGCCATCTCCTGGTAGGTGAGCTCGGTCAGATCTCGCAGCACGACCGCCTCCCTGAGCTTGGCAGGCAAGCGGTCCAGGGCGCGGCGCACGAGGCCGCTCCGGTCGCGGTCTTCGACCAAGCTCTGCGGGTTGCCCGAATGCGCAGTCGCTGTCTCGAAGTGCGCCAGATCGCTGACCAGCACCTCGCGTTCGCGCTTGGTGGCGCGGTAGTGATCGATGCAGTGGTTGCGCGCGACGCTCGTCAGCCAGGTACCGAAATTGGCGCCGCGGTTGAACTTGTCGAGGCTGCGGAAGATGCGCAGGAAGACCTCCTGCGTCAGATCCTCGGCATCGCCGTGGCGCCCCGTGAACTTGTAGGCGATGTTGAAGACGCGTCTCTTGAAGCGCGCCACGACCTGTGTCCATGCCAGTTGGTCTCGATCGAGGCAGAGCTCCACTATCCGCGCGTCAGACAGTCCGCCGTAGGTTTCCCGCGAGATCGCGTCCACGTTGCTTGCCGCGCCGCTGAAAGGAGTCCGCCTCCTCGGAAGATAGTATCTTAGCAGCGAGAAGTGCTGCGAAACAGACGCAATCTCCAGGCTGCGCCGCGGGACAGGCGCGCGACCAGGCGGCCGGCCCCGGGCGCCGGCTGGGGGGCTCTCAGGGTAAGGGGTCAAGTCAGGGGCCCGACTCGTGGTTCGGCGTATCCGGTCAGACGGTGCGAGCTACAGTTAGCAGCCGCACGCTTGTGGCGCCTGCCTGACGCAGCGCCCGCGCACAGGCTCGGGCCGTAGCCCCCGTCGTGTAGACGTCATCCACCAGAACCACCGCGCGACCGCGCACGTTGTCGGTTCGGTGTGCCGCGAATGCCCCGGCGACGTTGACGCGCCGCTGCGCGGCCGAGAGGCCTGTCTGCGCGTGCGTGTCTCGCCGTCGGGTCAGCGCCACGGCGCACAGGCGTTGCCCGCTCAAGCGCCGCAGCTCGCGTGCAATGAGCTCGGACTGGTTGAAACCGCGGCGACGCAGCCGCCGAGCGTGGAGCGGCACCGGCACGAGGACTGCCTCTGCCGCGAGCAGCTCTCGCACCCTGGGCACTGTCCACAGGACGCGCGCCAACTGCGCGGCGAGCCGTCGCTGGCCGCCGAACTTGAGCGCCAACACCGCGGATCGCAGAGCGCCTTCGTACGGTCCCAGACTGGCGCCCTCAGGCAGCGGGTTCAGTTGGCGGCGACAGCGCCCGCAGGGCGGTAGGATGCCAGCGGGCATGGGGTAGCCGCAGCGGCAGGCCGCAGCGGCGTGCCGCGGCAGGCCGTCGAGGCAGCGCTCGCACAGCGGTCCTGAAGTCGGGCGGGCGAGCAGGACGTCGCAGAGTGGGCAGCGAGACGGAAAGAGCGCGGCCAGCAGCGGCTCGGCCACGTAGCGACCGGCGAACACCGTGCACAAGGCAGCGCCCATTCTCACTGGCCTCGTCGCTGCGGTCAGAGCGCGCCTTGTTCCATCTTCTGCTGGCAGCCCAGACAGTGGCGAGTCCAAGGCACGGCCTCCAGTCGCTTGCGGTCGATGGCCTCCTCGCATGCCACGCACACGCCGAAGTGCCCCTCGTCCAGTCGCGCCAGCGCCTCGTCGACTTCCTGCAGCATGTCGCGCTCCGAGTTGGAAAGGCTGAAGAGGAACTCCTTCGTGTAGGAGCTCGAGGCCTTGTCAGCGATGTCCTGAGCGCCGTCCTCGTCCGCCTCTTTGCCATAGTTCTTGTTCTTGTTGAACGCGTCTAGGATCTCGTTCTTTCTGCGCGTCAGTTCCTCTCGCACGCTCTTGAGCTTCTTCTGGTCCATTCTGTCTGCCTCTCTTACTTGAAGTTTGTCCCCCGGAACCGAGCCTCAGGGGATACCGAAGCGTCGACGACGCTCCCAGAGTGACTTGCGACTAATGCCCAGCACGGCGGCGGCGCGTGTCTGGCTGCCGCCGAACTGCTCGAGCACAAACCGAATGTAGGCCTCTTCCACCTCGCGCAACGAGAGGTGCCGACTGCGGCCGATCCAGAGGGCGCGCGGCTCCTCCAACACGTGCGCGGGCAACGCCGCGCTGGAGATGGTCCCGTGCTGGGCATAGAGCGCCGCGCGCTCGACCACGGAGCGCAGCTCGCGCACGTTTCCCGGCCAGCGATAGCCCTTGAGCAGGTCGAGCACGGCCGACTCGAACGTTCTGGCAGGCGTCTGGTAGTGCTCCCGTCCGCGCGCCAGGAAGTGTTCGGCAAGAGGCACGATGTCTTCGCGTCGCTCACGCAACGGTGGCAGCGTCAGGGGCACCACGCTGAGACGGTGATAGAGGTCATCGCGAAAGCTCCCCTGTTCGACGGCGCGACGCAGATCGACGTTCGCGGAGGACACGAAGCGCACGTCCACCTCGATCGTGCGCGTCGCTCCCAGGCGCTCGAAGCGACGCTCCTCGACCACGCGCAGCAACTTCGCCTGTAGCGGCAGGCTGAGGTCCTGCACCTGGTCGAAGTAGATCGTGCCGCCCTCGGCCATCTCGAGCTTGCCGACCTTTGTGGCAGATGCATCCGTGAAAGCGCCGCGCTCGTGACCGAACAGTTCCGACTCGAGCAGGTCCTCCGGGATCGACGGGCAATGCACCTTGATCAGCGGTCCACCACTGCGGGCGCCTCCGTAGTGCAGCAGATGGGCGATCAGGTCCTTGCCCGTTCCGCTCTCTCCTGCCAGCAGCACGGTGCTGCGCGCGTCGGCGAGGCGCTCGACGACCTTGACCAGCTCGATCATCGCCGGCGACACGGCTACGATCTCGAGAGCGCCGCGCGAGACCTTCACGATCCCAGCTCCTGGCGCGGCGCCTGGCCCCACAAGCGATCCAAGCCATAGAAGTCGCGGACGCGGGGCGTGAAGACATGCACGATGAAGGCGCCGTAGTCGAGCAGGATCCACTCGCGCCGCGGATAACCTTCGACGTGATGGGGACGCAGGCCCAGCTCGCGCAGGGCCAGAGAGACCGCGTCGGCAATCGCCACGAGCTGACGCTGGTTCGTGCCCGACGCCAGTAGGAAGTGGTCGGTGAAAGAGCAGGCCTGGCGCAGATCGAGCGCGACGAGGTCTTGCGCCTTCTTCTCTCGGGCGGCCTGCGCCGCGCGGGTCACTGCGCGCGGGAGCGTCATCGGTAGAGCCCTCGTTTGGCGATGTGATCGGCGACGCCGTCCGGGACCAGGTGGCGCACGCTGCGGCCCTCGGCCACGAGCCGCCGGATCGCGCTGGCCGATACGTCCAGGCCAGGACCGTTCACGCGCTCCGCCGGCAGCGAGGGGCTCGCAGGCGATGCATCGGCCGAGCCCGGTCGCTCGACGACCGCAACGCGGCACAGCGACAACAGTCGCTCGGGCGTCTTCCAGGAAGACATCTCGCAGAGCGTGTCGCTGCCGACCAGCAAGACGAGCTCATCCGCCGCATGCTGTCGCCGCAGGATCTCGACGGTGTCGACCGTATAGCTCGGTCCCGCGCGCACGATCTCGACGTCCGAGACCTCGAAGAACGCATGGGGCGCCGTCGCCAGACAGACCATGGCCCAGCGGTCGAGTGGCGAAGCCGACGGAGCGGCACGATGCGGCGGCTGTCCTGCGGGCACGAAGAGCACGCGCGAAAGCCGCAGCGCCTCCCTCGCCGTCTCGGCCGCGCGCAGGTGGCCCAGGTGGATCGGATCGAAGGTGCCGCCCATGATGCCGATCGTCATGCGCAGGCCTCGCCCGTATCGACGTCGAGCATAGCGAACAGGCGGCGCTTCAGGTCGACCAAGCCCTCGCCCCGCGCAGCGGAGACCGGCAGCACGTCGAGGCCGAGGCGCCCCGCCGCTTGCTCAAGCTGTGTCAGCACTTCCCGTCCGCGCGCCAGGTCGCGCTTGCTCGCGACGACGAGCTGCGGTCGCAGGAGCAGATCCGGGTCGAAGCGCCGCACCTCGTCCACGACCGAAACGAGGTCTGCGGCCGGGTCACGGCCGCTGGTTCCTGAAGCGTCCACGACGTGCAGCAACACTCGCGTGCGCTGGACGTGCCGCAGGAACTGCAGGCCGAGGCCAGCGCCGTGGTGTGCGCCCTCGATGATCCCGGGGATGTCGGCAATGATGAAGCTGTGATTGTCCACCTCCGCCGTGCCGAGCACGGGGGAGATGGTGGTGAATGGATACGAGCCGATCCTGGGGCGCGCGGCCGATAGGCTGGCGAGCAGCGTCGACTTGCCGGCGTTCGGGAAACCCAACAGGCCGACGTCGGCGAGCACCTTGAGGTCGACCTGGATCCAGCGCTCCTGCCCAGGCTCGCCAGGGTCGCTCTGGCGTGGCGCGCGATTGTGCTGCGACAAGAAGGCTCGATTCCCCCGTCCACCGCGGCCGCCGCGCGCAACGAGCAAGCGGTCACCCTCCTTGAGAACCTCGCCGATCGTCTCACCGTTGGTGAGGTCGACGGCGAGCGTGCCCGGTGGCACCGATATCGTCAGATCGCCCCCGTCGCGGCCCGTGCGATTGCTGGAGCTGCCGTGCCGGCCACGCTCCGCTCGATACTCCGTGTGGTAGCGCAACGGCAACAGTGTGTTCTGATGAGAGACGGCGACCAAGAAGACGCTGCCACCCTGACCGCCCTTGCCGCCGTCAGGACCGCCACGTGGCACGTAGGCCTCGCGCCGAAAGCTCACGCAGCCCCGCCCGCCGTCACCGCCTTTGACGAGAATCTTGGCCCGGTCGACGAACATCGCTCACCGCGTGGCGGCGGTGGTGGGCTTAGGTCTGCGCCGCGGCAACGACGCTGACGCGCATCCCCCGTGCACCGTGGTCCTCGAAACGGACATGCCCCTCGGTTAGGGCGAACAACGTGTGGTCCTTGCCGAGGCCAACGTTCAGCCCTGCGCGCCAGCGTGTGCCATGCTGACGCAGGAGGATCGTGCCTGCGCGGACCTTCTCTCCGCCGAACCGTTTCACCCCCAGCCGCTGCGAGTTGCTGTCCCGGCCGTTGCGACTGGAGCCCTGTCCCTTTTTGTGAGCCATGAGTGTCTGCCTCAAACGCCGGGCGAGCCGCGACCGCCGTTAGCGTGCGGCCGACGCGCCGACGGCTCAGACGTTGATCGATTCGATCCTGAGCGCCGTGAAATACTGACGATGGCCTCGTGTGCGCCGATAGTGCTTGCGCTTCTTGTACTTGAGCACGCGGACCTTCTGGCCACGGTCCTGCTCCACGACCACGCCGAGGACCTTCGCGCTGGCGATTCGCGGGTTGCCCAGGTGGACTTCGTCGCCTTCGGCGACCAGCAGGACCTCATCGAGCGTGACCTTCTTGCCGACCGCGGAGGACATGCGCTCCACGCGGATCGTGTCTCCCGGCTGAACCCGATACTGTTTGCCGCCGGTCCTGATGATTGCGTACACGTTTCGTCCCTCCATGCGCGACCTCGCCGAAAACGTATATTCTATCGAGGTCTTGGCCGCTCGTCAAACGGCCTAGCGGTTCGCCTGGCCAGGGGTCGCTGCCAGTCGCCGGGAGCTGCTAGCGCGTGAGATCCTTGCGCAGGCGCCGCGCCATGAGGCGCGCCAACTCCAGCGCGAAGCCAGGCACCTTCTGCACGAGTTGGGCAAAGATCTTCTCGTTCACAACCGCCAGGACGCAGCCCGCCCCAGCCACAGCGGTTGCGCTGCGAGGCGCCGGATCGACAAGGGCCATCTCGCCGAAGACCTCACCCGGTCCGAGCTGCTCGATGATGTGGCCCCCCTTCTTGAGCGTGACGGTGCCCTCGCGCACGATGAACATCTCGGCGGCGGGCTCGCAGTCCTCGAAGATGACCTGGCCAGCCGCATAGCTCCGCGGTCTGTCGTCCAGGTGCATCAGAACCTCGCTGTACGTGCGGATCTCGGGCATCTTTTCCTCCGACGGCCAGCGCCGCGGCGATGGCTTCTGCCTGGCGTCCAGTATAGACCCGGCCGGCGCTGGCAGAGGTCCCGCGTCCGCCGCGTTGACAGTCCTCGCGCGAGCGTGATTGAATCGGATCTCAGCGGATCGCACGCGATGCTGTGGCGGTGAGTGTGAGCGAGTCCTCCACGAAACTGATCGTCGTCGGCGGCCCTCTCGACGGACAGGAGTTCCCGATCGAGAACGGCGTCGAGCGCTTGCTTGGGAGCGACTCGGACTGCTCGCCGCGCCTGGAGCTCGGCAACGTCGCCCCGCGCCATGCGCACCTGGGTTGGGCCGCGGGACATCTCGTCCTGACGGACGCTGGCAGCGCCACGGGCACCTTCGTCAACGGCGAGCAGCTCGTGGGAGAACGTACGGTCGAGGAAGGCGATCGGATCTGTCTCGGACCGCCCGGGTCGAGCCAGACGGCCAAGATCCTCATACGACTTGGAGCCGCCGCCGCGGCTCCGTCGGCGTTCGTGCCGAGTCCACCGGCCAGCCCCGACGTTCTTGACTTCGGCCCTGAGGAACCCGTCGCGCTCGCGCCAGTTCCCGATGCCGATGAGGGTCGGGATCTGGTGCTGTGCGACGCCTCGACGGCATCTCCTCCATTGGTGACGCCAGCCGCCCCTTTGCCGGCGTCCGTTCCTCCGCCGAGCCCAGAGCCCGAGATCGTGGTCTCGGAGTTGGAGATTGCGCCGGCGCCTGCCGCGCGCGTCGAGCCCCAGCCGGTTGCGGCACCAAAGGTCGCGTCCACTCCTCCCCCGACGCGCCCAGCGCGACCGGACTACCAGACCGCTCCACCGTCGATTGGAGGCGAGAGACGCCCGCGTGCAGTGTCGTCAGCGACCCCTGCCGCATCCCGCGCACGGCGGCAGCGACGCGGGTTGCGCGTGCCACGTGTCGTCGTCCTCGGCGGCGCAGCGGCCGTCGTGTGTCTCGCGGCGCTACTGGCGTATGTGTCCCTGAGCCGACCCATGCCCATGCTGACGAAGGCGCCGGTCAAGGCCGACGTCGGGGCAGTGATCACCCTTGACGGTGCCAACTTCGCCGCCGATCCGGCGGCCAACATCGTTCGCATCGGTGGCCAGGTAGCTGCCGTCAAACAGGCGTCGCCGACGCGGCTGTCGGTGGAGGTGCCTGACCTCGCTGCAGCGCACGCCAGCGTCACTGTCGAGGCGCGTGGCGCAAAGTCAAACGCGTTGATGCTGCAGATCGTCGCCGTGCCGCACGTGATCGCGATCGCCCCTGACGTGGCTCTTCCTGGTCAGGAAGTGACGCTCAAGGGGACGCATCTCACAGGCAGCTCAACGCGCGTGACCGTCGCCAACGTGCCGGCTGAGGTGCTCGGGTCCCAGCCGGACGCGATACGTATCCGCATCCCCTCGATGCCAGCTGACGACGGGCAGGAGGTGCCGGTCGTCGTACGCGTTGGCGACGAGTCTGCCAAGCCCGTCAATCTGACGCTCGGCCGCCTTCCTCTCCTTCTGGACGTGAAGCCGACGCGCGGCTTGCCAGGCGATCGCGTGACGCTCGGAGGCCGCGGCTTCGCTGCTGTCCCGGCAGCGAACATCGTCACCATCGCCGGCGAGTCCGCACTCGTGCTCAAGGCCCAGCCCACGGAGCTGACAGTGCTCATCCCTGCCGTGGCGCCGGCGAGCGACGCCCCGGTCGTGGTCCGGGTCGGCGATGCCTCGTCGACAACACGGCTGGTGGGGGTCGAGACGCGATCTATGGCCGTCTACATCCCACGCTTCTTTGCAGCCGGCCTGGCCGAGCACGCCGGTCACGGCCACGTGNNGCAACAGCCCTGAACGCGCTGGTGGACACTCAGCTTCGAGGAGAGACTGTGTCGTTCGAGTACCGTGAAGCCGTGACGGGTGTTGGGGTGGCCGGGTCCAAAGCGACGCTTGTGGTCGCCACTGCGCAAGANNGGCTGTCGCGCGCTACTGGGCCGCTCTGCTGCAGGACTACTTCACGCTCTTCCTCGCGCATCAACGGCCGACGCATGTGGTCGAGCTCTCCGCGCGCGGACGCGCGCTGCTCGATCTCTACACCGAGGCAGTGCGTCGGAGTGGCACTGGCAACGGCGTGCCCTACAGTCTGGCGGCCGCACCGGGCGCGAACCTTGCCAAGAACCTGCGTGAGATGGCGCTGCTCCTGCCGTCGGGGACGACGGCCGCGCGTGCGAGCACGGCCGTCGAGGGCCTGTGGGTCGGCACGTTGCGCGACGGTGACGTGACGCGCTCGGTCCAGGTGCAGATCCAGTCCGAAGCCGGCCGGCTCGGCGGCACGATGACCGTTAGCAAGGGCGGGCTCTCGATGCGCGAGCCCCTGAGCCAAGTGGGCTACGAGAGAGGCGCGCTGAGCTTCACGGTGCATGTGGGCGGCGAGGAGCGCTACTTCAGCGGCGCGCTCCAGGGGGATCAGCTCACTGGCTCGGTCCATGCGCGGTCCGCGAGCGGCGCAACGGTGGGCGAGTTCTCGTTGCGCTTCACGGACTAGCGCAAGCAGCCGCAGTTGGTCTCTCCCTTGACGAAACCCGCGGCGCCTCGAACGGCCCCCGTTGGCGGCAGGGGACGCGCCTTGAGCGCGGGCGTTCCCGCGCGGCGCCGAGATCGGCGCGTGCGGTCCGGCCTGGAATGCCTGCTCCGAGATCCAAGTGCGGTGCGCGGACTGCGCGTCGGTCTCATCGCCAACCCGACAGCGGTCACGTCGGACCTTGTCCACGCGGCGGTGCACCTCTCAGCGCTGCGTGCGATGCAGCTCGTCGCCCTCTTCGCTCCGGAGCACGGGCTGTGGGCTGACGAGCAGGACCTGGTGGAGGTGGGCGACGCGCGCGATCCCCAGACAGGGATTCCCGTCTTCAGCCTNNACTCACCACAAGCGCTTCGTCGTGCTCGATCGCCCCAACCCGCTGGGTGGCGTCGTCGTCGAGGGGAACGTCCTCGACTCGCAGTTCCATTCGTTCGTCGGCCTGCATCCACTGCCTGTGCGCCATGGCATGACTGTCGGTGAGCTGGCACTCATGTTTCGGGCAGAGCGCGGTCTCGATCTCGACCTGCGCGTCGTGCGCATGGACGGATGGCGCCGGCCGATGGCCTTCGAGCAGACAGGCCTGCCGTGGGTGCTCCCCTCGCCCAACATGCCGACGGTCGACACGGCCTTTGTCTATCCGGGTGGCTGCGTGGTCGAGGGCACCAACCTCTCGGAAGGACGTGGCACGACACGGCCCTTCCAGCTTGTCGGCGCGCCGTGGCTCGATCCATGGAAACTCGCCGCCGCGATGAGGGGCGAACGGCTGACAGGCGTGCGCTTCCGTCCTGTCTTTTTCAGGCCGACCTTCCAGAAGCATGCGGGAAAGCTGTGCGGCGGCGTCGAGGTCCACGTCACCGATCGCGTGCGCTTCCGCGCCTACCGCACCTATCTGCTCCTGATCTCCCATGCGCGTGCGCAGGATGCGGCGTCGTTTGCCTGGCGTCAACCGCCGTACGAGTACGAGCGAGAGAAGCTGCCCATCGACATCCTCTGCGGAACCGACCGCGTGCGCCTCGCGATCGAGGCCGGGCAGTCGCTGGCCGCGCTGCGGCGCGACTGGCGAATAGACGAGCAGCGCTTCCGCCGCCGCCGCGCCAGGTTCCTTCTATATCGGTGAGATGGAGTATGGTACGCTCAAATTCCGGTTTCTCGGGTATCGGACGGGCGGATGGCCCGTGCGGACCGGAGTCGAGCCGTGTCGCGCGGCCGAAGACCGCCGAAGGAGGAACAACTTGGCACCCACGTCCCAAGACGAGCAGCGGCTCGCGCTGTTCATGGACTTCGAGAACATCGCTATCGGGGTGCGTGACGCCCACTACCGCAAGTTCGACGTCAACCTCGTGCTGGAGCGCCTGCTGGACAAGGGCAAGCTGCTCGTCAAGCGCGCCTACGCGGACTGGAGCCGCTACTCCGACTACAAGCGCAGCTTCCATGAAGCTGCCATCGAGCTGATCGAGGTGCCGCAGAAGTCCGTCGGCGGCAAGAACTCGGCGGACATCCGCCTGGTGGTCGACGCCATGGACCTGGCCTTCCAGAAGGGGCACATCGACTGCTTCGTAATCGCTTCNNGACATCGTCCGCGTGCAGCAGCGGCCAGTGCCGGTGATCTCAAACGTGCCCGGGAAGCTGCAGGAGTGCTTCGCGCTACTGATCGACTCCGTCTTTGCGCTGCAGCGCGAGAACAAGGAGATCCTCTGGGGTTCCATGGTCAAAGAGACCATGAAGCGCAAGAAGCCGTCCTTCAACGAAAGCTACTACGGCTTTCGCACCTTCAGTCATCTGCTCGAGGACGCGCAGCGCCGGGGGATCGTGACGCTCAGGCGCGATCAGCGCTCGGGCAGCTACGTCGTCGAGGACCTCGGGACGGGCGCCAGCGCGAACGTCCCGCGAGTGGGCGAGTCCGCGGTCTCTGCGACCGCGGCGACGCCTCGCGCGAGCGAAGCAGTGCCCTCTGGTTCGGTGGCGACGGCCGCCGCAGAGGGAGCCGAACCTGGGGCGAACGGTGGCGCCGCGCGTCCGGCGCGGCGACGGCGCGGGCGACGCGGCCGAGGCCGGGTCGTCGCGGCAACGACGGCAGCGGCTGGCGAAGCCGGGTCGAGCGAGGCGGATCTTGAAGGCGAGAGCGACGAGCGCGACGAGGGCGAGGAGCTAGCGCACCAAGAGGCAGCGCCAGAGAGCGGCGCCGCGGCGACCGCCCCTGCGCCAGCCGAGTCCGCAGGCGGCTCGCGCCCGGCAGAACCGACGGAAGAAGAGCACGGACCGTTCTCGTTCATCTCGTGGCTGCGGCGCAGTCACGCAGAGAACCCCGAAGACAAGACGCCCCCACACGACGACCAAGGCGAACACCGCGACCGACACGACGGGTGATCGCAAGCGCCGATGCGGCGGTGACCCCGCCACATCGGCGCACCAAGAAGACGGCCCGGGTTTCCCCGGGCCGTCGTGGCGTGTAGGTTATTGGTATTAATCTGGTAGCGCTACAGGGAATCGAACCCTGGTTTGATGGCTGAGAACCATCCGTCCTAACCCCTAGACGATAGCGCCGGAGCGAATATAGCGGCGCGCACGTCAGAGTGTCAAGCCGGGCGGACTACTGAGTCGGAGATGGCGAACCCGTCGCCGGTGGACTCTCGAGAAACTGCTTGACGGCTTCCACCTGCGGTCCTGGAGGCGGATTCGTCGCCAGGTATTTCGTGAAGTGGGCTTTCGCCGTCTCGCTGTCGTTCGCCCGCCGCGAGATCTGGCCGAGCATGAAGTACGCTTGGCCTGCTTGCGCGCCGTCCGGAGTCAGCTTGACGAACGCATCGAGGCGCTGCCTGGCCGCCGCATCGTCCTTGCGCTGGTAGGCCATCACTCCCGCGCGGAAGAAGAAGGGCGCGCCCTTGGGGTTGAGCTCCATGAGCTTGACCAGCTGTTCCTCGGCCCCGGCCTCGTCCTTGGTCACAATGAACGCTTGCGCAAGCTGTGCGCGAACTTCGATGTCATCGGCCTTGGCCGCGACCGCGGCCTTCAGGAAGGGGATGGCCTCGGCCCACTTCTTGTCCGCCGCGTAGAGGAGCCCCAAGGCCCTTTGCGCGCGGGTCACGTTGGCCGCCTGTCCCGCGTCGGACTGAGCCCTCTGGATGAACACCTGAAAATGCTCGATCGCCTGGGCCGTGTTCTGCTTCGCGAGATAGGATGCCCCGAGATAGAAGTGGCTCAAGAAGAGCTCGGGGTTGAGTGAAAGTGCCTTCTCGAGCGCCGGAATGGCCGTGTCCCAGTCGCGCTTCTGAACTGCCTCCTGCCCTGTGGAGAACGCCGCCACCGCGGCAGCCGTCGCCTCGTCACTGACCCCCTGCGCCCAGGCGACTGCGCCACAGAGGACGAAAATGAGAGCCAGCAGCCCCTTTCGCATGCGCATCACTCCTTCCCCGGATCGGGGAAAAACCGGCAGAGAGTACCACGAGCTCGCCGTCGCCAGCTATGGGACAGCAACAGCCAGCCGCTCCCGCGCCCGCTCGACGCGTTGCTGGAAGACGAGTAGCGGATCGGCACTGCCACCCCTCACACTGAAATTGTACGTCCGGCCGCCGCGCACTTTCACGGTCAGCGTCTTCCCGACGTAGTCGACGTCGAGCCGCTCGATCGCCGTGAGTGGCGCGGTGAAGGTGTCCTTGGCATTCGACGTCTCGTAGCGAAGGCCTGCGGTGTTCGCCGACAGCCGTCCCGAACAACTGCCCAAGGCGTGGCGGTGCACAACGTCGAGCGCCTCGTCGAGACGCACTTCCCTGAAACGCACGTTCACGGTCTTCGTACCTGGGGTCACGTCGAGTGTCTGGTCGTACATGTCGTAGCCTTCTGCTGACACGCTCAGGCGATGCGGACCCGTGGCCAGCTCGGGCAGGTCGAGAGGTGCTTGACCGCGGAACTTCTGGTCGAGGAAGACCGATGCGCCCGGCACGTCACTGTCGATGCGCAGTCGTGCGGCAGGGCGGACCATCCGCGCCCGCAACTTCGTCGTCACGCCCGGAACGATGTGCGCTTCTTGCTCCCAGGCCTCGTATCCGGCCAGCTCGACACGCAGGCGGTGAACTCCCGCTGCCAGCTCTTTGACTACGGGGGACCCCTCTCCCAGTGCCTTGCCGTCGAGGATGACTCGGGCGCCCGGCGTATCTGTTTCGACTTCGAGCGAGCCAGTCGCGGCACTCTGAGAACGACCGGGCGCGGGCAACCGCATCAGAGGCGGCGCGTTCGACGGTACCGAGGCACTCGGCCGCAGCCAGCTATGGCCCACCAGCCCTGCGATCACCAGCAGGGCCGCTGCACCGACAGCCAGGGCCACTCGGCGCAGGCCGTGGGTCTCGGGGGGATGTGCATCGTCCGAAAGAAGCGGCATCGTGCCTCTGCTGTCGCCCGACCTCCACGAAGACCCGGGAATGCAGCGCGGACCGGTGCGAACTCTAGCGGCTGGCCAGCGAGCGCGCAAGTCCGGTCGTGTCGCCAGGTTCCGCCTATGCCGGCTCGTGGGGCCGATACTGTGGCTGCCACATGGCCCCGCTGACAGCGGAGGCAATTCGGGAGTCGTCGATCGGGCGGCCGACGCCCGTGTCGCGCGCCGTGCGCACGACCGCCTCGGCCACGAGTTGGGTGACCTGCCGCAGGTCCGAGACGCGTGGATGGAGGCTGCCGCCGGCAAGATCGTCGTCTGTCACGAAGTGTGCGAGACATTCCGCTGCCGCTGCGAACATCGCCTCATTCACCTCGCGCGCCTGGGCCACGAGACAGCCGAGTCCGACGCCCGGGAAGATGAAGGCATTGTTGCCCTGGCCGATGCGAATGGTGCGCCCTTCGTAGACCACCGGCGCGAACGGACTTCCGGTGGCGACGAGCGCCCGGCCAGCGGTCCACTTCAGCAGGTCCGCAGGAATGGCTTCGGACTTCGAAGTCGGGTTCGATAGCGGCATGATCACCGGGCGCTCGCTGAAGGACGCCATCGCGCGCACCAGCTCCTCGGTGAAGGCGCCGGGCTGTCCCGAGGTGCCGATGAGGATCGTCGGCCGCACCGCGCGCACAACTGCGTCCAGACCGCGCGGCTGCCCGACTCCGAGGCCGTAGCGTTTGGCGAGCGCCGCCGGCCACGCGAACGGCCGCTTGTAGGCGTCGCGTATCTCCCGGTCGTCGGCGAGCAGGCCGTCGCTGTCCAGCAGGACGACCGAAGCGCTCAGGGCGTCGCCGACAAGACCTCGGCGGGCGAGCGTGTCGCGCAGCAGCGTGGCGATCCCGATGCCCGCCGCGCCAGACCCGAGTATGGCGATGCGTTGCCGCTCGAGCGGCACGCTGGTGATGCGGCACGCNNTTGCGGTAGCGCTCGAGCAGGCGGAAGGCAATGCCCTTCTTGAAATCCTCCCATTGCAGGAGCGTATTCGGGAAGCGCTTCATCACAGCCTGCACGAACTCCTCGACCAACTCGTCGTACTCGGGTCCGCGCAGCCGCGGACGACGACAGCCCAGGTACAGCTCGTCCTGGCGCAGCTCCGCGTTGTCCGTGCCGACGTCGAGGCTGATGGGCAGCGTCTGCGCCGGGTGGATGCCCGCGGCCGCGGTGTAGATGCTGAGCTTGCCGACCGGAATGCCCATGCCGCCAGCGCCCTGGTCCCCAAGACCCAGGATGCGCTCGTTGTCCGTGACTACGATCAGGCGCACGTCATCAAACGGAGCGTTGCCGAGGACCTCGTGGACGCGTCCACGATGCTCGGGCGTGATCCAAAGGCCACGCGCCCGGCGGAAGATGTGGCTGAACTCCTGGCACGCGCGGCCAACCGTGGGCGTGTACACGATTGGCAGGAACTCCTCGATGTGTTCCAGCAACACGCGGTAGAAGAGAGTCTCGTTGCGGTCCTGAAGCGCAGCCAAGCCGATGTACTTCTCCAGCGGGTCGCCCTTGCGCAGGATGTTGTCGTAGAAGCGCCGGGCCTGTTGCTCGATCGTCATGACCGCGTCCGGCAGCAGGCCCGCCAACCCAAGGCTCGCGCGCTCCTCGCGGGAGAAGGCCGTGCCCTTGTTGTACATGGGGTGGCGCAAAAGGGCGCAGCGCCGGTACGGAACCTGAACACGCTCGACGCCGTCTGGACCGCGGGTGAGTCGATAGGAATCCATGAGGCCCCCTTTTCGAGCGGCTGACTCTGCCGTCGGAACGATCTGAGCGACCCTGCACAAAGTGTATGCCGGAATCCATGGGACTGGGCGATAATCTGCCGGGAATCGATCATGGCCGCCCAGCTCAACGCCGCCCCTCCGAACTACCTGTTCTTGACCGAGCTGATCGGCATGAAGGTCTTCGATCTCAAGGGCCAGCGCATCGGACGCGTCCGCGATGCCGCCCTTGTGCCTACCGCGCATCCGCGGCGCGTGGACCGCTTCCTGGTCGGCGGCGGCTGGGCCTGGATGACCGTGCGCCACGACCAGGTGCGCTCGATCGGCCTGGACGGGATCTACCTGCGCGCNNGTGCGCGTGACCGACGTCAGCTTCATCATCACGCGCGAGGACGAGCACGACGTGCTGCTCGTACACGACGTCGACATCGGGATCCGCAGCGTGTTGCGCCGAGTCTTGCAGGGCCTGGTGCCAGTGCGCTGCGTGCGCTGGTTGCAGACGCCCATCCCTCCCAAGTCGATCCCGTGGGACTTCTGCAACATCATCGAACCCGATCCCCAGCGCCGGCTACGGCTGAACATAACGCCACACGGCCTCGAGAACATCCACCCCGCGGATCTTGCCGACATCGTCGAGGAGCTGGCGCCCGACGACCGCGAGACGATCCTTGAGTCGATCGACAGCGAGGTCGCCGCCGAGACGCTCTCCGAGGTGGAGCCGCGCATCCAGGCCCAGATCGTCGAGGCCCTGGACCCGGAGAAGGCCGCGGAGATCCTCGAGGAGATGGCCCCGGACCAGGCCGCCGACCTGCTGGCCGAGGTCAAGGAGGAGACCTCCGAGGAGATTCTCGAAGAGATGAGCCCCGAGCCCAAGACCGAGGTCGAGGAGCTGCTGGAGTTCGGCGAGCACACGGCCGGCGGTCTGATGAACCCCGAGTACGTGGCCATCTCGATGGAAGCGCGCGTGGCAGACGCGCTCGACGCCGTGCGCGAGGGTGAGCAACTGATCGAGGGACAGAACACGCTCTTCCTGCTCGACCACGAGCAGCGCCTGGCCGGCGTGGTTCCGCTGGCCCGGCTGCTGCTGGCGCTGCCAGAGACGCCGGTCAGCGACCTCAGATCCCCGGACCTGATCCATGTCGGGGCCAAGGAAAAGAAGGCGCGTGTCGTCGAGCTGTTCGACAAGTACAATCTGCTGGTGTTGCCCGTCGTGGACGCCAGCGCCAAGCTCCTGGGCGTCGTGACCGCCGACGACGTGATCTCGATCCTGAGGCAGTCGTGAGCGAAGAGACCCATGCTGAACCTCCTCAAGCGCCTGCGCTACCACGTGCTGGTCTTCTTCGCGGTCGTGGGGCCGGGCTTCATCACCGCCAACGTCGATAACGACTCCGGCGGGATCTACACCTACTCGCAGGCCGGCGCGCGCTGGGGCTATCTCCCACTCTGGACGCTGATCCCGATCGCCGTTCTGCTGGTCGTCACCCAGGAGATGTGCTCCCGCATGGGAGCCGTCACAGGCAAGGGTCTCTCCGATCTGATCCGCGAGGAGTTTGGNNCTGTTCGGCATCAGCCGCTATGTTTCCGTCCCCGTGGGAGCGGCGGCCGTCTGGCTGCTCGTCGTCAAGGGAAACTACCGCAGCGTCGAGAAGGTCTTTCTGCTGGCGTGCCTGGTCTACGTCAGCTACATCTTCTCCGGCGTGCTCGTCGAGCCCGACTGGAAGGCGGCGGCCATCGCCAGCGTGAAGCCCGCGCTGATGATCGATCCCGCCTACATCACGCTGTTGATCGGCATGGTGGGCACGTCGATCGCGCCTTGGATGCAGTTCTACCTGCAGGCGGCCGTGGTGGAGAAGGGCATTAGCGCGGAGGAGTACTCGAA
>PMCG01000177.1:4482-5402 GCA_003155335.1 Acidobacteriota bacterium | reverse complement strand
TTGCCGGCCTGGGCCACGCGGTTGATGTAGCTGGCGTAGTTCCAGCCCATGAAGATCTCATCCGCCTTCGCGGAGCCCTTGCCGAACACCTGTTCCCACGTACCGCTGGTCTTGAAACCGGCAGCCTCCCAGATCTTGCGGAACTCGGGCAGCAGGTTGTCCTTGTTCTTCTGGAGGTAGTCCATCAGCTCCTTGGGCACTGGCTTGGCAAAGGCCTCATTCGCCAGCGGAGAGCGATCGCGCGAGTCGCCTATCAAGCCAACTTCGTTCTCCAACTGGACCATGATGACCCGGTGGGTCCTGTCCACCTCGCGCACGTGGCGCATGAGCGCTGCAAACGCACGGGCGTCAGCCTCCCGGTTGGCCTCTGCCAAGGTCGAGAGCACCTCGACGGACCGACCGTCAGTGATTTGGGCGCGGGGGAACCGCTCCTGGTCGGCCTTCACCCAAGGCGGGGCAAAGCTCGAAAGCCCGTTCTTCCAGCTCGCGAACCACAGCCACACGATGCGTACGTCGTTCTGCCTGGCGCTCTCGATGGCCGCGTCCGCGATGCTGAAGTCGTACTTGCCTGGCTCGGGCTCGACCCAAGCCCAGGCCATGCCGGTCAGGACGGTGTTCAAGTGAACCTTGTTGGCCAGCATCGGCCACACCGTCTTCATGTACTCCAAGTTCGAGGAGACGGTGTTGCCGAGCTCACCGGAAAGGGCCAAGTACGGTTTGCCGTCCACGATGAGCTGGGTGGCCAACCCACGCTTCTCCAGATGAGGAGCGCCCGGCTCGGCGGGCTTGGTTTGTGAGGACGCCGGCGTCAGCCCCAGCACCCACAGGATCATTCCGCACACGAAAGTCCTTGGTCTCACGTTCCCCACCTCTCTGAGAATCTGCCCGTTCGTTAGGGAGCCGATTCTACCACCGCGGTG
>PMCG01000177.1:479-4452 GCA_003155335.1 Acidobacteriota bacterium | reverse complement strand
GGTTTCTTGACCGCGTCTGCCGAAGGGCGTACCGTCTTCTCCAAGGAGCGGCCAGGGCCCAGAATCGGAGGCGTTCGTCGCTTGGTCAGACCATGAGGAATCGGCTGTAGCAGGTCGACCCGGCTGATGGAGGAAGATCCATGTCCACTCGACGAGTTTTCCTGAAGAGCACGGCCGGCGGAGCGGCCAGCTTGTTGCTGGCTAGCACTGCGAAAAGCTATGCGCGCATCCTGGGCGCGAACGACCGCGTGCGTGTCGGCCTCGTCGGTTTCGCCGACCGAACGCAGGACGCGCTTCTGCCGGCCTTGCTGCACCACGGCCAAGAGCTGGGATTCGAGGTGGTCGCGGTCTCGGACATCTGGCGCATCCGGCGCGAGCNNGACGTCGACGCGGTCGTCATCGCCACCGCCGACTTCCAGCACGCGGTTCACTGCGTCGAGGCCGTACGCGCCGGCCGCCATGCCTACGTGGAGAAGCCGCTGGCCAACACCATGGAGGACGCGCGGGCGGTGCGCGATGCGGTGGGCGCATCGGGGCGCATCGTGCAGGTCGGCACGCAGCGCCGCAGCGGAGACAACTACCTCCGCGCAAACGAGTACGTCCGCTCAGGGGCCTTCGGCGCGATCAACATGGTCGAGATGACGTGGAACGTGAATCAGCCCGGGCGCTGGCGTCGGCCGAAGTTGGTCGCGCAGATGCGCGAGCAAGACACGGACTGGACCCGTTTCCTCGTCAATCGACCGCGTGCCCCCTTCGATGCGCGGCGCCACATCGAGTACCGGCTCTTCTGGCCGTATTCCTCGGGCATACCGTGTCAGTGGATGGTCCACCAGATCGACACAGTGCACTGGTTCACGGGCCTGCGTCGCCCGCGCAGCGTCGTGGCGAACGGCGGCATCTACCAGTGGGACGACGGCCGCGTCAACTTCGACACCATGACTGCCGTGTTCGATTACGGTCCCGCCGACGGACGCGGCGGCTTCCAGGTGCTCTACTCCTCGCGCATGGGCAACGATGCCGGCGGCGTCAAGGAGCTGTACTTCTCGAACGGAGGGACCCTCGACCTCGACCGCAACACGGTCGGGCCGGAGGGCGGCCTCACGCAGCGCCAGGCGGAGGTGATGGGGCTCAGCGAGCGCATGCTGCCGCGCATGACGTTGTCGACGGCCGGCAGCGCGGTGACGGACGCGGGCACGGGTGTGGACCCGATGACCTCGGCTCACGTGCGCAACTGGATGGAGTGCGTGCGCAGTGGCCGGCAGCCNNGCCTCGGCTTCGCGAGAGCAAGGAGAGCAACATGCTTCGCTCCAGTCAAGTATTGGCACTGACCGCTCTGATGCTCGGCCCGCTGCTGCCCCCGCTCGTGGCCACAGCCAACGCCGGCTTTGTGGACCTGATCGGCGGTCAGAACCTCGCGGGCTGGCAGCGGCGCGGTGGTACGGCAACTTATGCCGTCGAGAATGGCGAGATAGTCGGGCGCACCGTCCTCAATAGCCCGAACACGTTCTTGTGCACCAAGAGGGTCTACGCGGACTTCATCCTCGAGTACGACGTCATGGTCGACCCGCGTCTCAACTCGGGAGTCCAGATCCGCAGCGAGTCGCGGCCGGACTATCGCAACGGCGTCGTGTTCGGCTATCAGGTCGAGATCGACCCGAGTGAGCGCGCCTGGAGCGGAGGGATCTACGACGAGCAGCGCCGCCTGTGGCTCGCGACTTTGGAGGGCAATGACGCGGCGCGGCACGCCTTCGTCAACGGGAAGTGGAACCACTACCGCGTCGAGGCCATTGGNNCAGGCGGGTCTCGAGGTGCGCTGGCGTCGGCTCCGCATCCAGGAGCTGCCGCTGGCCGCGACAGGCACGACGCCGAACACGCTCACGCGAGAGGAACGCGAGCAGCGCTACGAGCTGCTGTGGGACGGACGCACGTCTTGGGGCTGGAAGAGCGCGCGCGGAGACAAGTTCCCGGCGAACGGCTGGGAGATGAAGGACGGCGTGCTCTCCGTGCTCGCGTCGGGCGGCGCGGAGTCGCAGGCCGGTGGCGACATCGTGACCGAACAGGTCTTCAGCGACTTCGAGCTGCGCCTTGAGTTCCGCCTGACTCCCGGCGCCAACAGCGGCGTCAAGTACTTCGTCGACGTCGATCTGAACAAAGGGCCCGGCTCGGCGATCGGCCTCGAGTACCAGTTACTCGACGACGAGCGTCACCCCGACGCAAAGCTCGGCCGCGACGGCAATCGCAAACTGGCCGGCCTGTACGATTTGATCCCGGCCGCCGCCGCCAAGAAGACCCGACCGATCGGCGAGTGGAACGAGGCGCGCATCGTCTCGCGCGGGACGCACGTCGAGCATTGGCTCAACGGCGAGAAGGTGCTCGAGTACGAACGCGGCTCTGACGCCTTCCGGCGTCTGGTGAGTGAGAGCAAGTTCAAGGTCTGGCCGGACTTCGGCGAACGACCCGCCGGTCCGATCCTGCTGCAGGATCACGGCGATCGCGTCTCGTTCCGCAACATCAAGATCCGGAGACTGCGGCGGACGTAGCTGCCGCTCAGAGCCAGCGCACGGCACGCGTCCGCGAGAGCGCTTTCCGCGCGTCGCCTGAGCTTCTATCCCGCGGGCTCGTAGAACTCGATCTCGACGATGCTCAGAGAGAGATCGTCGACGTTGCTGTCGCCGGTGGAGGCGTTGGCTTGGCTCTCCAGTTCGCTGATATCGCCAAAGGCATCCGTCGCTTCGCCCTTGGCGACAATCTCGATCGTCAATGAGCGGCCTTCGATCGGTTGGAGCGGCAGCGTGACGTAGCCGAGGCTGCGCGGGATGGCACCGCGATAGACCTCCTGATCGTTCACCGTGATTCGTATGGGATAGCTGCGTTGACGCCAGCCGGCGAACTTGCCAACGATCTCCGTGAGACGCACCGGCCGGGCAAACTCGAACTTGATCGGTTGCTTGCCCGTCCACGTCGTTTCCTCGTTGTCGTCAAACGCAAGCGTGGCATCGCCGCCGTCGCTCGCAACGACCTTGGCAACGGGCACCGCGATGCGCGAGACCTTGAACGACGGGCCCGTGGGCGTCGGACCACGATCTAGAAAGGCCGACAATCCATCGGCAGGCATGCGAGTGGCAAGGCCTCTTGTGACGGCGAAGGGCTGCGAGGTGAGCTCCACTCTGGCTGGTCTGAGAGTCCCGGATTTCGCGGTAAGCGAAATCTCGCCGGGCTCGCGAGTTGTCCGGATGAACACCCGGTTGACGCCACATTCCACCGGGAGGCTCTTCGCGAGGATGAAGTTCTCAGGACCTTGAGCAATGCCGCCACGCCACTCGGCCGGGCCGCGCAACTCAAAGTCAATCATGTTGAGTGCGGTCGGACAGCGTCGGCCCTGCGCGTCAACGACCTCGACCTCGACGAGGGCGACGTCCCCGCCATCTGCTGTGAGGTGATTGGGACGCGCAAGCGGTGTGAGCCGCAACGCGGCAGGCGCCCCAGCCGTGATGTGCGTGAACTCGCACAGTTTCTTCCCCGTTGCGTCGGTGCCGATAGCACGGAGCTCGCCTGGCTGCCATGCGACGTCCTTGAATGTGAATAGGAAACGATGGCTCTGCGTGCCCTTCCCAAGTGATGCGCCATTGAGGAACAGCTCGACCTCGTCGGTGCTTGAGACGACGTACACGTCCTTCGTGACCCCGGGGGCATAGTTCCAATGGCCCAGGATGCGGATGCCGGGCTTCTCAAGATCGACCCAGCCAGTCCACATGACTTGGTGTGCCCAAAAGCCATCCTTCGGAATTCGCATCGCGTCGACTTCGCCGCTGCGGCGGTAGTTCTCTGCGCCGCGATAGTGTGTGTTGCTGTCGGAGAAGATGATATTCACGCCGCCGCCGTTCACGCGCGTACCGGTGCCGGGGCGTTCGCGCCAGTAGTCATACCAGCGGACGACGTCTTCGACAGCGTGCGAATCCTGATTGCGATTGTA
>PMCG01000177.1:0-458 GCA_003155335.1 Acidobacteriota bacterium | reverse complement strand
GGGTCGTAGCGGTCGCGAACGGCCTTCATCTCCGCCATGTGGTCCTCGCTGACGCCCTTATTCCCCGATTCGTAGAAGATGACGCTGGGATTGTTGCGATTGTAGATCGTGGCGTCGCGCATGACCTCGACACGCTGCTCCCACTGGCGGCCGCTGGCGTCCTTCTCTGAATCGCCGGCAGGCAGCGCCTGCATGAGGCCGAGGCGGTCGCACGATTCGACGTCCTGCTTCCATGGTGTGACGTGCATCCAGCGCACCAGATTCGCACCGCTTTCGAGCATCAGGCGATTGCTGTAGTCGCTCAGCCACGCGGGCACTGCCGAGCCGAGCGCTGGCCACTCGTTGCTGGTGCGTTGGGCATAGCCCTTGAGATGGATCGCGCGGTCGTTGAGCGTGAGCATCCCGCGCGCAAACTCGGTCTTGCGGAAGCCGGTCCGTGTGGTGACAGCATCGACCGC
>PMCG01000026.1 GCA_003155335.1 Acidobacteriota bacterium | reverse complement strand
TCTGAGAGCACGGCCTCGACGCTCACGATCAGGTGACCGTAGCGTCGGTCCAGGCAAGACGAGAGATCGATCCGGCTCTCGACGGGCGTATCGCCCGCCGCGTGCACTGAGACAGTGCTCTTGAAGACCAGACGCCCCAAGGCCGCAAGCGTGTCGAGCTTGTCCTCATCGTTGCGCTTCGGGTTGTATTCGTCGAAGAGTTCGTGGAAGCGCTGCCAAACTGCCGGCTCGACGGCGTAGACCCGCATGAGAAACGAGGGGACGTTCTGCGAGAAGACGGAGACACTGGGATGCGTCGGGTCAGCGACCGCCAAGTGCGAGTGGGCGAGCCACAGTCCCGCACTGACCCAAGGCTCCTCGGCGCTGAGCGCTGTCGAGACGTCGCGGTCGAGGCTCTGTCCGAAGACGTCGCGGAGCGCACGGGCGATACGAACGCGGTACTTCTGTGGGTAACGCGGCTTGCCACGCAAGACGACCCTGTCGCCCTGGACGTGCGCGTGGAAGTCCTCGACTGGTGGCGACACCTGGACCCAGTTCGGATCGAAGCCCTTCGCATCGATCGGATTGGAGAACACCAGGTTGGCCCAGCCGGTCGTGCGCTTGGTCTCGGTCCCGACGAGCTTCAGGGCGGAGCGCACGATGAAGCTGTGTTCTTGTTTCTCGGGCGCGGTGAGGCTGCCTTCGGCCGAGCCGAGGCCAGCATCGAAATGCAGCGTCACCAATACCCCGGCCGGGAACGGTGCGTTCGGGTGCAGCGCGACCCATCGTTCGGCGAGCGAATCCCCGGCCAAACTCCTGACCGCGTCATCCGACTTGATCTCATCGCTCGTCGCCAGGCGCATCGGCCAGTCACGCCCATCGGCGTTCACGCGCAGCTGAGCGAGCACGCGCTCCGAATCCATCCGCTGATCGAAGCGGATGAAGATCAGGGGCTCATCTGAGGTCGGCCCCTTCTCCGGGTGCCACGCGGTCGCCTTAGGCGGCGGCGTCGTGAACGTCCACCGCAGGTCGTCCTCGAACGCGCTACCCGCGAGCGCGCGCGCCCCGCGCGGCACTTCGACCGTGTACTGCGTCGCCATCGGGAAGCGCCCTTCGGGTGTGAACAGCAACGTGTTCGTGTCGAGCCAGCGCCAGCGTCCTTGCGGCTCTGGTGTCAGCCGGACCGGCACCGCCTCGCGCGCGAGGTCTTCGTCGGATGCGAGGGGCACCATGGGCTCGGAGAAGGTGACCGACAGGTTGACGGCGAGAGCGACCTTCCCATCCGGCGCGTGCCGTAACACTGTGAGCGGTCGCTGCGCCGTCGAAGGCAACGCGTAGCTGAGCCCTTGCAGCACGCCAGCTGCGCTGCGAGTGCGGACCGGCGGCCGACCGCCGAGTCTCGGCACGGCGACAGGTGGCTGGGGTGCTTCACGCTTGGGAGCGGGAAGGCGCGAGAGGAGCCGCGCGGTCTCATCAGAGGTCAGCCTGCGTTCGAACGCGCTCGAGAGCGCGCGCGACGGAGTGGGACTCGGCGTCGCCTCGCTCAGCTCGAACGACACGATGTCGTCGTCCGCGAACGCGATGCCAAGCGGAGACGCGAGAACGAGGAGAACGAAGCAGAACCTTGGTGAAACCCGACGCCTGACCAGGTGATGGGGACTCATCGCCTGCCTCCTATGCACGCACACTTGCTTCCCGGTGGCCTGAGGTCGTGACGCCGCCCAGTATAGCGGCAGAGTGGCTGCAGGATCCGCGCTCGGGTCCCTACTCGCGCCGGGCGTCGCCCGGCCTCAGCCCAACGATCCTGTCTCGGGGTACTCTATGCGCGCTTGTCATGATCTCCTTCACGCGCGTCAGCAAGCCGTACGGTCGCGAGGACGCGGTCGGTCGGTCGGGGCCGGGAGCGCGAACGCGCTCCCGGCCCTTGGGTTCTCCTGCGTTTACTTTAGGTGGAGCTTGAGGCGGGTGAAGGTCCCGCCGAGCACGTTGGGAACGCCGGGGTGGGGCCAGCTGGCGAACGCCGACTCGCTCCAGATGAAGGGCTTGCCCTCGTAGTACGGGGTGCCCCAGCGCATCCAGAAGCTGGACGCGGGCGAGGCGAGATCGATGGTCCCGGAGAGCCGATTGGCCTGGCGAACCATCGTGGCCGTGACGACCTTGGCGTCAATCGCGCCGAACGGCGCGGTGCCGTACTCCGGGTGAGGGCCGATCGGAATGCCGTTCTCGTCAGCCAGGTCGAAGCGGGAGTAGATCGCGCCCCGAGGCTGAGGGTCGGTGTTGGTGATGACGGCCTTGGCCGACGCGACGTCCTCGACGTCCGGGACCAGCAGGCCCAGCTCGGTGACGCGATCCACCCAATCCGGAGGACCCGCCTGGAGCTCGCTCTGCACCAGCGCCGAGGGCGGATAGTTGAAGCCCAGGATGTAGTCGGGGGTGACCATGGTCGTGTCGTAGTCGGCGGCCTGGCCCGGCGGGAGCGTCGTGACCGTGTAGGGCCCGCCGTTGGAGCGGAAGAAGACGAAGCTCTTGTACGACATGTCCACCAGGCCCATCTCGCCGCTGTTGGCGTCCGCGACCATGTACGCGTTCATGTACGTGCCGGTGTTGTCGATCGAGATGTCGTGGAAGAACTCGTCCAGGGATCCGGCTAGCTCTTCGGCCAGCGCCGCGCGCCAGAAGATGAAGATGCCGTCCGCCTTGGCCTCGGTGTAGCCGTACGCATTGGTGGTCTCGTTGAACATCAGCCCCTTGTTGTTGAAGCCGAAGTCCGTGAGCGATCCGATCAGGCCGGGGCTGAGTGTGTTCATGCTCACCCGATCGCCGTTGACGTCGATGGTCATGCTCATCGTCTGGGACATGAAAAAAAACCAGCTGTTGTGCGCCAGGATCAGGTCTCCGTTCTTCGCCCGCTTGAGGAAGGCGCTGCACCGGAGCGGGTTCACGTTCCTCCAGAACGGATTCCGGGGGATCCGGTGGGCGGGTGCCGCCCGGGCGGCCGTGAGCGTTGTCGCAGCGGCGGCCTCCGTCGCTGCGGGTGCCGGCAGGTTCCAATAGACGTCCGTGACGTCCTCGACCGCGTTGGTGAAGTAGACGTCCATGAAGGTGAGGGCCGGCGTGCCGTAGCCGGTCACGAGCTCCGCCGGCCGGAAGTAACTTGCGTCCGGCAGGAACCTGCCCGAGAAGTCCAGGTTCGCGGGATGGGCGCGCGTGGCTCCGTGGTAGATGCCCAGCATGCGGAACAAGAGCCGCGTGAGGCCGCGGGCCGCCGGGCGATCGGGCGCTGTCCGGAGGTAGTGGAGGAAGAAGTTGAAGTTCTGGTTGACGATGGAGTTCACCACCACGACCTGGTCGACGGGCATTTCCGACCCGTCGTAGAGCAGCCCCACCCAGGCGTTGTCCCGGGCGTCGCGGATCGACTTGCCCTGCATGTGCCCCTGGATGAAGCCGGCCTGGTACTCGGCCTTGAGCACCTGGCGGTCCTTGGAAACCACCGTCAGGTTGGGGATGTTGTTCACGACCTCCGAGACGCCCGTCGCGTCGCTGCTCAGGGCGTAGACGACCGGCGGTGTGTTGACGAAGCCCGACACCTCCGGCGCGCGCATGCTGTCGACGCCGGGAGCGGACGTGGCCGCGGTCGGTCCAGTCAAGCTGGCGCCGTACGAGCTTTGCCCGCCGCACCCCAGCCCGAGGGCCAGCAGCGCGACTCTATTGATGGTGATCCACTTCGCTACACGCATGACGACATCCTCCTGTCGAAGGAGCAAGCAGCGCTTGCTGGGAACAGGTCACCGTCCTTGGGGCGTTGACCTATAGAAATTCTTGACCTGCCGGGTTGCGGCTGCCGGCACGCTTGCCGGCCTACCGGCGACGTGCGGCGGTCCCTGGGGAGCCATGGTGGCCGACAACAGTCCCAACAGGCGGCGGAACTGCCGTTTGTGCGAACTTCGCAGCGGCTTGTGACCTCTGATCTCACCGTGGAAGAGACACCACACTACACCGTGGCGCCAGGGGCGTCAAGGCCGCTAACACTTACTGCTAACGCCTATCAGGCCCCTGGCTGTCAAGTGAAGACAAATCGTGCAGGTACGCGATGATCTTGAGCTGGCCGCCACACTATCAACCACGCCCGGCTCGCCGCGCACTGCCGTTTCTTGACGGGCTTCTCTTTCGTCGAGGCCTCGCTCCGTCAGCCCGGGTGGCCGCTCTCCGCGGAACGGGGGCCGTACTTCGCCTTGCAATCGGGACAGATGCCGTGAGAGAACTCCGCTTGGCTGTGCTCGCCTACGTATTCCTCGATTTGGTTCCAGTAGCCAGTGTCGTCGCGGACCTTCTTGCACCACGCGCAGATCGGCAGCAGGCCGTGTAGCGTCTTGATGTCCGCGAGGGCTGTCGTGACCCGCTCCTGCAGCTCATGCTCCATGCGAATGTGCCGACGCACTCGCAGGCGGTACAGACCCACCACCATCGCGACTCCGGTCAGTCCCGTGAGGACAAGGAACACTCGCGTCTGGTACCAGCGCGGCAGCAGGCGGAAGGAAAAGGAGGCCCCCTCGGTGTTCCAGACGCCGTCGTTGTTGCAGCCGATGACGCGGAAGGTGTATTGACCCGGCGGGATGTTCGTGTAGTACGCGACACGACGCGCGCCAGCGTCCTGCCAAGCCTTGTCGAAACCTTCCAGGATGTACTTGAAGCGCACGTGCAGCGGCGCCAGGAAGCTCAGCCCCGTGTACCGGATCTCGACATCGCCGCGACCAGGCGGCAGGACAAGTCCGTCCACGTGCTCGTACTGCCGCAAGTTGGCATTCACCTCCTCGATGTGCACCGGCGGCGCAACTGGATTGTGAGCGATCGTGCTGGTGTCGACGATGGCGGCGCCACGCTGCGTGGCGAACCAGAGCCGGCCGGCACGCGTCTTCCATGCCATCGGTTGGTTCGAGACGGACATCGCCGTGCTACGCAGCCCGCTCTCGGAGCCGAACAGCATGGGGCTCACCATCCGCGCCGCCTTGTCCGCAACGTCGTTCAATTCCCTTTTCGAGATGCGCACGATCCCCCGTCCGTGCGTCAACCAGAGGTTGGCCTGGTCGTCCTCGACGATCTGATAGAAATAGTTGTTCGGCAGACCGTTTTCAGCGGTCAGGACGGTGACCTGAGTAGCGCCGTCCTTCCGCTTGATGCGGCACAAGCCGCGGTGCGTGGCGATCCAGACCACGTCCTCGCGATCGACATAGAGGGCCTGGGCCGCAAGACAGGGCAAGCCCTCGGCCAAACCGTAGTTCTTGAAATGACCGTCGCGCAGACAGCTCACACCGCCGTCGCGTGTCGCGATCCACAAGCCTCCGGCGCTGTCGAAGGCCAGGCCGCGGATCTGATCTCCGGCCAGGCCATCGCTGGTGAGATAGCGAGTCACGTCGCCACCGGAGTAGCGGTAGAGACCTTTCGAGCGCGTGCCAATCCACATGTCGCCGCGCGCACCGCTGACCAGAATGCCAATCAGCAGCTTGTCCAACGGGCCGAGAGGGACTCGAACAGGCTTTCCGGCCAGCAGTCTGAACACGCCCGACGTTGTCCCGATCCAGAGAGCGCCTCCCCGATCCTCGGCGAACGTATTGGCCTCCGGGTTCTCGGGCAACGTGTATGTGGTGAGCGCGCCATCCCTCACGCTTCGGAAATCCTGTGGCGTCCCAATCCACATTGCACCGTGGCGGTCCTCGAAGACCGAGTTCAGCGGGATTGCCGCCCCACCCGGCGCGTCGCCGGTCAAATGGAGAAATGTGCTGTCCCGCAGACGCGCCAGGCCGTCGATGCGCGTGCCGACCCACAAGCTGCCCTCTCGATCGGCGAACAGCGACTGAATGCGGCGCAGAGACACGGGCTCGAACGCGCGCTGGTCGCCAGGTCCGCTCACTTCGGGCTGGAATGCCTCGAATCGTCCACGCCGGTAGCGGCACAACCCGCCGAACGTACCGATCCAGACGGTGCCATCGAGGTCAATGGCGATGGAGGTAACGCTGTCCGAGGGCAGCCCGTCCCTCGTCGTGTATCTCGTGAGCACGCCGTCCTTCAGACGGCTCAGGCCGAAGTCTCGGCTGCCGCCCCCCAACTCTCGGCCGCCGCCCCCGATCCACAGCCCCTCCCGGCCGCTACCGGCGATGGCATTCACGGAAGCATCGAGGGCGCCGGCGAGCTTGGCGCTCTGATTCGTGAAGCGGCCGGATGCATAGGAGGCCAGACCGCGATCCGTGCCGATCCAGAGCACGCCTTCCCTATCGAGATACAGGGCCTGAACGCCGTTTCCCGGCAAGCCATCCGCGGTCGTGTACGCTGCGAGCTTTCCGTCCCTGCGCCGCGCCAAACCCTTCGGCGTGCCGATCCACAAACTCCCGTCGGCGCTCTTCTGGAGCGCGGTCACGTTTTCGCAGGGCAATCCATCCTTGGTCGTGAGGGTGACGAACGACCCGTCCTTGAGAAGGTGGCTCAACCCACCGCCATACGTACCGATCCAAATCGAGGAATCGTCATCCTCGGCGATCGCCCAAACCTCGGCCTCCTTGAGCTGGTTGGCATGGAGATCGTCATACACCTTGAAGCGCACGCCGTCGAAGCGCGCGATCCCGCCCTTCGTCCCGACCCAGAGATATCCGTCGCGAGTTTGGATGATCGTGGTGACCCACTTCTGGGGCAGCCCGACATTCTCTTGCCAGTGATCCACAATGTACTGTGTGATGCTCGTCTGCGGGTCCAGGGCCGCGCCGGGCGCGCCCGAGAGCAGNNTCCAATAGGCATTTTGATTCGGCCTGCCTCGGCTGTCCAGCCCTTGCGAGCCGTGTCGAGGGGCCGCGGAACGCCTGGTAGGGCTGGGTCGGGCGATGACGCCCTGAGGCGGCCCAAAGGCCTTGGCCGATGACGGCGGCCGGGCCTTCTCGGGTTACCCTACGCGCTTGTCATGATCTGCTTCACGCGCATCAGCAAGCAGTACGGTCGCCAGGTCCTCTTCGTCGAGGCNNTCGGCCCGAACGGCTCAGGCAAGACGACGCTCTTCCGCATGATCGTGGGGGAGGAGTCGCCTGACGAGGGCGAGGTCACGGTGCCCCGCAAGCTCACCATTGGCTACTTCCGCCAGGACGTCGAGGAGATGTCGGGCCGCTCGGTGCTCGACGAAGCGATCGCGGGCTCGGGGCGCCTCGGTGACCTGCACCACGAGCTGGAGCACCTGCAGCAGGCCATGGGCGACCCTGCGGCCGTGGACG
>PMCG01000230.1:296-3228 GCA_003155335.1 Acidobacteriota bacterium | reverse complement strand
CCCTTCATCCCGACGCAGGCGCCGACAGGATCGATGTCCTTCTCGCGAGAGATCACGGCCACCTTGGCGCGCTCGCCGGCCTCGCGCACACAGGCCTTGATCTGCACCGTGCCGTCGTAGATCTCCGGGACCTCCATCTTGAACAGCTTGACCAGCAGCGACGGATCGGTGCGGCTGACCACGACCTGAGGACCCTTGGCCGACTTGAGCACCTTGGTGATCGCCACGCGGATGCGATCGCCTGGCTGATAGGCCTCGGCGCGACTCTGTTCTTTGCGGGGCAACACGGCCTCGGCGCGGCCGATGTCTATGACGTAGTCGCCCATCTCTTGGCGCTTGACGATGCCGTTGATGACCTCGCCGACGCGGCCGGAGTACTCGGCGAAGACGTTGTCGCGCTCCGCCTCGCGCACCTTCTGGAAGATCACCTGCTTCGCGGTCTGCGCGGCGATGCGTCCCAGGATGTCGGTCGGCTTCGGGAACTCGATCTCGCTGCCCAGCTCGGCCTCGGCGATGAGCGTGCGGGCCTCTTCAAGGCCGATCTCGAGCGTGGCGTCCTCGACCTGCTCGACGACGCGCCGCACCGCGAAGACCTCGATCTGGCCGCTCTCTTCGTTGAAGCGGCTGCGCAGGTCCTCGTTGGACTTGTAGTACTTCCTGGACGCGGTCAGGATGGCGTCCTCTATGGCGGCGATGATGATCTCCGAGTTGATGTTCTTCTCTCGGCTGATCTGTTCGATCTGTTGGCGGAGCTGGCTAGCCATGCGCCGTTCGTGGCCTCTTGTCGTTGCTGCGTTTTGGTTGCCGGGGCAGCGCCACTTCCATCCGGGCGCTGGCGACTTGTGCCAGCGGGACCTTGACCGGAGTGCCGTCAAGATCGAGCGTGAGCGCGTCCGCCGTGACTTCGCCCAGGGTGCCGGTCCACTCTGCGCGTCCCTGGCGGGACTCATGGAGCTGAACGCGAACGAGCCGTCCTTGGGCGCGCGTGAGATCGGCGGGGATCTTCAGGGGACGGTCCAACCCGGGCGAGGAAACTTCAAGGGTGTAGTGTCCCTCGATGGGGTTCTCCACGTCGAGCAAAGTTGAGATCTCCTGGGAGGCCTGCTGCAAGTCCAGCACGCCGATGCCGCCCTCTTTGTCGAGCAGGACGCGCACATGTCGCGATCCCGGATTGCCCCGGACCTCCACGCCGACCAGGGCTAGGCCGCGGTCCTGAGCGACGCGTCCAGCGATGCTCTCGATTGTCGGCTGCGCTCCAGCTCGCTCGTTCAGGCCGTACGCTCCAAAAAAAAGAGTGGGTCAACCCCACTCCGGTGCCACACCCGAGTTCGGACTGGGAGTGTATCAACACCCGGACGTAACTTCAAGCGTGGTGGCCGAGGCGAAGCCCGGCCAGGCCGGTGACCGCCAGCGGTTTACAGGGGAGAGGCGCGTGTGCTACGATCCCCGTCAGTAATGGAGGAGTGTTGAGGAGGTATGACGGGTGGCTCTGAGTAAATCGCAGAAGACGGCAGTCGTCGGAAAGTACCGGACGCACGACTCGGATACCGGGTCACCCGAGGTGCAGATCGCGATCCTGAGCGAACGGATCAGCTACCTAACGGAGCACTTCAAGAGTCACGAGAAGGATCACCATTCCCGGCGCGGGCTGATGAAGATCGTCGGCAAGCGGCGGCGTCTGTTGGACTATCTCAAGGGACTGGACGCCCAGCGTTACCGGGGCCTGATCGAGGGCCTGGGGATTCGCAAGTAGCCGGGGCGCTGTCGCGCCCTTCCTGCCGCACACGCGTCCTGAGAGTGCTTCGCGGGGTTCCAAGCGCAGGCCTTGCGGAAGTCGTGTACCTCCCTCTGTTGATCGGAGTTAACGCCGTTTGTTGACGGTCCCACGCGGGACCCATCGAGGCAAGCTCATGTCCTATCGAGTGGAAATGGCCCTGGGAGGGCACACGCTTTCGCTGGAAACGGGTCACATCGCGAAGCAGGCCGACGGGGCGGTCGTCGTGCGCCTGGGCGACACGGTCGTTCTCGCCACCGCCTGCGCACAGAGAGAGCCGCGCGCGGGCATCGACTTTCTGCCGCTGACGGTCGACTATCGCGAGAACACGTACGCGGCAGGGAAGATCCCGGGCGGTTTCTTCAAGCGCGAGGGGCGGCCCAACGAGAAGGAGGTCCTCACCTCGCGCATGATCGATCGGCCGCTGCGTCCGCTGTTCCCTGAGGGCTACAACTGCGAGACGCAGGTCATCGGTCTGCTCCTGTCCGCGGACCTGGAGAACGACTCGGACACGCTCTCGATCATTGGCGCCTCGACGGCGCTGTACATCTCGGACATACCCTTTGACAAAGCGATCGGCGCGGTGCGTGTCGGCCTCTGGGACGGCCAGTTCGTGGTCAACCCGTCCTCGACGGACTTGCGCACGCGCAGCCGGCTGAACCTGCTGATCGCCGGTACCGCGGACGCGCTCGTGATGGTCGAGTGCGGAGCCCAGGAGGTCAGCGAGGACGAGATGCTGCAGGCCCTCCAGGAGGGCCACGCCGCCATCAAGCGCATCGTCGCGGTGCAGGAGGAGTTGCGCGAGAAGGCGGGAAAGCCGAAGCGAACCTTCACGCCCGCCACGCTCGACTCGGCCTTGACCGCGGAGATCGAGCAGGCCATCGAGGAGCCGCTGCTGGCGGCGATGCGCCTGCCTGGCAAGCTGGAATCCTATGCGCGCATAAAGCAAGTGCGTGATGCGTATCTTGCGACGCTGCCGGCCGAGGATTTGGCTCGCCGCGCGGCGGTGCCGGCGGCTTACGCTGGACTGAGAGAAAAGCTGCTGCGACGGGAGATCTTGGAGCGCGGTCGGCGCCTGGACGGGCGCGCCTTTGACCAGATCCGGCAGATCACCTGCGAAGTGGGCGTGCTGCCGCGCACACACGGCTCGGCGCTGTT
>PMCG01000230.1:0-224 GCA_003155335.1 Acidobacteriota bacterium | reverse complement strand
GAGATGTTACCGACCGAAGAGGCTTTTCCGTACACGGTGCGCATCGTCTCGGACATCTTGGAGTCGAACGGCTCGTCATCGATGGCCACGGTCTGCGGCGGCACTCTGGGGCTGCTCGACGCGGGTGTGCCCATGAAGAGCCCCGTGGCCGGCGTCGCGATGGGCTTGGTGAAGGACGGCGAGAAGTGCGTGATCCTCTCCGACATCGCCGGCGAGGAAGACCA
>PMCG01000092.1:6418-21238 GCA_003155335.1 Acidobacteriota bacterium | reverse complement strand
CGACGCGACGGCGTCGCCGCGTTCCTGTCGAAACCCTTCCGCTTGAACGAAGTGATCGAGACTTGCCGCCGCGTCTTCGAGGGCGCACGCCCACTCCAGGGCGCCGGTCGGCCCTCGCCTCAGGCGCGCACGGTCGATGTGCGCAGCCCGGACGGGAGGTTGCTGGCAACCGCGGCCCTGCTCGATCTCGACGCCGAGGGCGCCCAGATCGAGCTAGCGTTGCCGCTGCCCCTGGGCGCAGCGGTCCTGCTCGGGCCGGTCGATCCTGGGCAGCAGGCCGTCGCCGCCGAAGTGCGCTGGGTCACGAGCGCAGGCGAACGCTGTTTCGTTGGCCTACAGCTCCGCACCGCGCGCTAACCGAACTCCGACCCAGACTCAACGGCACGCTCAACCGGCGCGCGCGTGGATGTGCGTCGCCTTTGCCGCCGGTTCAGCTTCCCCGGCCAGCCGTCCCTGACTACTTCCCTCGCGCGTCGAAGGCGCCTCGGTCGTGACGCGTGTGCGCCGCGCCCTGCGAGTCCCAGTCGATCGACACGACGTCGAAGCGAATCCACCCTTCGGAAAGCCCTTGCCGCGCCGCAAAGAACCTCGCGGCGTGGATGATCCGACGCCGCTTCTCGCGGGTGACAGCTTCGCACGCCGCACCGTGACTGGCGTCGCACCGCTCCTTGACCTCGATGAACACGACGACCTCTCCGTCCTGGGCGATGACGTCGATCTCGCCACCGCGGCAGCGGAAGTTTCTGGCCAGTATGCGATAGCCCTGCTTCTCAAGCAGCCGGCAGGCCATCGACTCGCCTTGGGCTCCTGGCCGCAACAGTCCACGCAGTCGCGTGATCGCGCTAGAAGGGCTTCCTTTCACGAGCATCCCGCGCTCCTCACGCTATTCCCAGCGCCTCACGCGCCTCGTGCATGTCTGCCTCGACTTGAGCCCGCAGAGCCTGCGCGCCTGCGAAGCGACGCTCCTCGCGCAGCCGCCGCCAGTACTCGATACGCATGGCTGCCCCGTAGGCATCTCCAGAGAAACCCATCAGATGTGCCTCGATGCGGTGCTCGCTCCCCGCAAACGTCGGCCGCCGGCCGAGGTTCACCACCGCCGGCCAGGCTCGGCCCCAGGCGTCCGTGCCGCTGCGTAGCCGACACCACGCCGCGTAGACACCGTCGGTGGGAACGGCATCGTTCTCCGGGACGAGGTTCGCTGTGGGAATGCCCAGCGTCCGGCCGCGACCATCCCCCCTCACGATCGCGCCGTCGTTCGCGAACGACCTCCCCAGGAGCACGCGCGCCGAATCGACTTCGCCCTGTGCCAGCGCCTCACGGACTCGCGTGCTGCTCACGGGACGTCCCGCCTCGACCAAAGGCACGACCTCGCTCACAGCGAAGTCCAGCGCTGCGCCCAGGCTGCGCAGCGTCGCGATGTCGCCAGCGCGTCCGCGTCCGAAGCGAAAGCCGGACCCTGCCACCACGACGCGCGCTCCAAGCCGGCGCACCAGGATCGTGCGCGCGAACTCCTCCGGCGTCAGGGCGGCCAGCTCGCGCGTGAACTCTATGACCACCAGCCGCTTGACGCCGAGCTCCGCCAGCGCTTCGCTCTTCTGTGCCAGCGTCATCAGCCTCTGGGGCGCGTGCTCCGGGTCCAGGATGCGTGCGGGGTGAGGGTCGAAGGTCGCCACGGTGACGCCGAGAGCTTCCTGGCATCCCCAGCGCAGCGCCTCTTGCACGAGAAGCTGGTGGCCACGGTGCACGCCGTCGANNAGCCAGTGGGATCAGCGCTGCTTCATCGCGGGCAGCGTTCGTTCGATGCGCGTCCCGGGGATGGCGTTGCCTGCCTCGTCCAGCGCTTCCAGACGGAACTCGCGCTCGCCTGAGATCACGTAGCTCAGCGGCCGCAGCGAGAGGGCGGTTCGATCGACGAGGTCGGCGTCGGCGACCTCGGCCAGAGTGGCCGGAAGACGCGCGCGAGCAAGGTAGTAGCCGACGATCCCACGATCGACTCGTTCGAGGCCGGTGACCAGCACCCATTTCCGCAGGTCATCGGTGATTGCAGACAGCGACCCCGGGAAGCCTGAGATGCCGAACGGCTCGCGCCATGTCCGCGCCAGGCCCACTAGCGCCGCCAGCACCGCCACGCCGATGATCACGTAGCCCGGCAGCCAGTTGGCCGCGAGACCCTCAGTCCCCCCGCCGGCCGTGTCCCGCACCATGCCGCGCCCAACCGGAGCGATGATGTTGCGGTTGAGCAGATCGAACAGCGTACGGCAGGCTTCGAACTCGCCCAGGCCTGTCGCATCGATGATCCCCTGCACCGTGCGCGACCCGTCGATGCGACGGTAGACGCGCTCCTCCTCGCCCGTCAGCCGGATCTTGCTGGTCGATGCCGAGCCGCGCTTGCCCTCCGCTGGACCGGCCGGCGCGTCGGCCGCGGCGTCGTCCGCAGACCGGATCTCGATCATCGAACCGTCGACAACGGCGCGAAAGACGATGTCCAATGACGGGATCTTCTTCTCGATGATGGGCCACTCGTCCACCATCCGGATCCCTTCCATGAGGATGAAGTCCGCGCTCATGGGAGTGAAATTGTCGCGGTCGTAGTCGACCGCCTCTGCGGGAGCGAAGTGATAGTCGCCGTCGCGCCAACGGAAGAGCTTGAAGACGATCTGCGCGACCTGGACCTGGAGGGCGTCTTTGAGGTCCTTGGAGGTGATGTAGTTGTTGCTCAGCAGGATGTGCCCCAGCCGCTGCAACGTGGCCCGCTGAGTCTGAAGCGACTCGTCGAGCCGCTCCTTCGGCAGCTTGCCCTGCTTGACCAGGACGTTGCCCAGACGGTCCTCTAGTCGTTTGGAGGACGAATCCGCCATGACGACCATGCCGTTCTCGAAGGTGACGACCACGCTCTCGTGCTCGCTCTTGAGCGTGAGCAGCCCGGTTTTGCGCTGCAACCCGATGAGCTGGAAGATGTCGGGTAGGCCGAAATCTCGAATCGTGCCTTCGAGCGCCATTACCTACGCTCCTCCCGACCTCGCGGGCGGCCGATGCCGCGTCGCACGGGCACAACCACCTGAAACGCCAGCCGAGCCCGATTCGCCAGTACATACACCACCAGCAAGCCCAGCAACGCAAGGATGATCGGCCAGGGCCCGACGAGCGCGCTCGCGGCCTCGGAAACGGAAATGAAACCGATGGACAGGACGCTCAGCGCGATCAGGGAATACCACACCGCCATGTAGACGAGGCCGAGCGCTGTCTTCTGCCCGTACACGTGCCCGGCCCCTGGCGAAACGAGCGAGAGGACCCTGAAGACGCGCTCGCGCCGCTCGTCCTCTGCCTGCACCTCGAGCAGCTTCTGGTTCCGCGCCGGTCCCGAGACGCCGTCACGCACGACGAACAAGTGATAGCACTGCGTGCAGAGGCCTGCCACGGCCGCACCCAGATGGCAGCGGCGGCAGAAGGGCGTCCCGCACTTGAGACAGCGTAGCGTGAAGGCCTTCCGGCCGCGCCAGAGCCCGCGGGCCAGCAGCAACGCCAGGANNGAAGACGGCGACCGCAGCGGAAAACCGATTGAGCAGACTGTGGGCCAGACTCGGCAGGTCCACGGGGTTCTCGCCGGACCGCATCTCATTGCGCACGCGCACACCCGAGCGCGCGCCTTCGACCTTCGCAAGGCACGCTGCCACTGTGGGACCAAGATCCACGAAGGCGGCGATGCTCGACCCTTCTTTTTCGACACGCCAGCGGCCCTCGTAATCCTGGACCAGGGCGCGGTCCGCTTGCTCGGCCTGAGCGCGTGCCGCCTGGGCACCCTGGAAGTCGAACACCTGCAGGTAAGCGAGGTAGAGGTTGTAGTTGAGCGTCGCGCGCACACGTGACGAACGCGCCGTCGTGAAGGCCGCGCCCGCCGTTCCGCCCTCGGTCGTGTTCAAGCCGCCCTGGTAGCGCGCAATTGCCGCCATGTATCCGGTACGCCCCCCATCGGCCGCGTTGATGTTGCCGAGGTTGTTCTGCGCCACGCCATCCGAGGGATCCTGCTTCAGCAGCTCGTCGTAGATCGCAGACGCCTCGGCGTAGCGACCAGCCTTGCGTAGCTGACCTGCGACCAGGTATGCGAGGTCGCTGTCACCCGGATCCTCGCGCCGCGCTCGCTCCAGCTCGCGGAGAGCTGGCGCGTCGCCCGCACCCTCGACGCCCGTCAAAGCCGCGCGAAAGAGAGGGTTGCTCAGGGCCTCGAGACGCCTGTCGGCGAACCACAGCAGTGGCCCCGCCGCCGCCAACATGACCAGGACCAGCACCGTCACGGCCTTCTCGATCGGCCGCAAGTAGAGGAACACCACCGCCAGCCACCAGATCGGCAGCCAGCCATAGCCTTGCTGCGCGATCGCCGGCAGCAACAGGATGACGCCGTACAGGCCCAGCGCGAACGGGCGGCGCGTCTCGCTCCCAAGCAGCTCTTCGATGTCGTGTCGCAGCAGAGCCCCGTAGCGCAGCAACATACACACGCCGAAGACGGTCAGCGACGCGAGCAGCGCGATCAGTAGGGCTGCGACGAAAAGCGCGGTGGCATGGGCCTTCCCTCGATACGTGGCCAATCGCGCCGTCAGGCCGAGGGCTACGTCGTGCGCCACGCCCACTAGGCCCAACGGACCACGCTTAAGCTCCGCCTTGCCGAGCCCGAGATAGCCTTCCGGGAGCCGTGGATCCAAGTCGATCGCTGTGCGAAAGTCCGAGGCCGCGTGCTCCGTATCGCCGGCCTCCAGCCGTTCGAGGCCACGAGCGACCTGCGCCAGGGCGAGGACCTCGATCCCCGAGACGTTTCGCTCGGCGCGCGCGCGGCGCAGGGCCTCCATCAGCCTCGCGCCTGCCGCGACGTCGTTCGCCGCGTCCGCCCGGCGGACCGCGTCCCACATGCTCTCGAAACTCGGGTCATCGGCGCGCACGGCATGGACGTCGGAGCTCGCAGGGGGTTGCTGTGCCCAGGCAGACACCGCCAACGCGGTTGTGAGCACCCCGAATGCGAGCCGGCGCGTCATCGCCCTTCTCTCTGGCCGAGCGCGACGTACGCCATCCTCAACTCGAACAACAGCCCCTCGAGCAAACGGCTCTCCTCGGTTGATCGCCGGCCCTCTGTCTTGTCCAGCAGCATCTCCAAAACGGCAATGATCCGCTGCGCGCCCTCTCTGTCGCGAGCAGGCGCCGCGACACCCTCAGCCGCTTCATCGCCCGCGCGCAAGAGGATGCTCGCCTGCGCCGCCAGCGACAGAATGAAGCTAGAGAAGTCCACCTCCGCCGCGTTTGTGGTGGGTGCGTTCTCCCCGCGCTCAGCTTGGCGATCGACTACTGGCGGCCCTTGCTCGATCTCCGACTCGCGCGGCGTGCCGTCCGGCGCAAAGTGCCGCTGATCGCTCACTTTGAATTCGGCCTTCTCCGCGCTCATGAGGTCGCCGACCTGTCTTTCGGCCCAGTGCTCGCGGTCATCTTTCCAACCACCGCCGCTCGAACGAGTTGTGCTGGCCGGCAGGTGGGCGATGTTAGCACACAAGGAACAGGCCCCGCACTCCCTCGCCAGTCGCAAACACGCCCGCTCACGTCGCCGGCTCGTACAGCGCCGGGGCCAAGCGAGCTGGGCTGGCGCTTGACAAGCATGGCGCGGGACTGCATCTTTCGCACGCGCGCCGAACGAGCAGGCCGCTGCCGAGATCCAACGGAGGTGCAATGTCGCGTCCGCAGCTTGAAGAGTTGTCCCGCTACGACGTTCTGTGGCTCTCGCCCCATCCGTTCGACGCCCTGCTCTCTGGAACGGCCCGCCTGCTGCGCGGGCACGCGCAGCGGCTGCGCACCTTGGTCGTGACCGTCTTCTCCGGTGACCGAGACGCCGCTGCCGCCGACGCCGCGATAGAGCGCCTCGGTGCCGATCATCTTGTCCTGGGTCTCGACGCGGCTCACCGCCGCCAGCGCGCCTACGCCTCCTTCACCACCCGCGCGTTTGGCGGTCACGAAAGCGACGCAGCGTGTCACGACGCCTTGTGTCGCCTGGCTGAGGATCTGGGCCACCGCACGAAAGCGCACGACGTCTATGCGCCGCTCGGTGTCGGCGGGAATATCGACCATCGCCTCCTCCATGAGGCTAGCGCGCGCGTGTTTCCCGTCGGGCCAAGGCAGAACGTCTTCTTCTACGAGGACCGTCCGTACTGCTTCGTGCCAGGCGCGGTGCGCCTGCGCCTGGGACAGCTTGCCATCCGCCTGCCTCCGGCATCGACCGACATCGGTGACCGGTCGTGGATCCTGCGGCACGCCTGGGCTTTCATGACCACGCCCGTCGTGCGCACCAATCTGCCAGGAGTCCGCGAGCGGCTGCGTTGTCTTTGGTTCGCGACAAGGGCCTGGCAACGCGCGCGCGGTTGGCAGCCACGCAAGGCCTTCGGTCTGCGCCTGCAGCCGGTCATCGACCCGCTCGACGATGCCTTGTTGCAGACCATGCAGGAGACCATCGCCGGGCTCGGTCCGGCCGTGACGCGCCTGACCGGACCGCTCTCCAACCAGATGCGGGCTGCAGCAGCCTACGCTCGACGCCTACGCCGATCTGGACCTATCGAGCGCTACTGGCTCCGTCTCCCGCCGCTCGAGAACGATGCCGTCACGAGCCTGACGGACCCTGAGTTGCCTCCGTCGCTCCCGTAGGCAACCACTCGCAGCCGTCGGCCACCGCGCGCCAGTGAATCGGATCCTGCAGCCAGAGAGCGTTGAGATAGGTTTCGATCTCGCGCGCCGGAAAGCGCTTCGCCAGCTCCTTCACTGCGACCTCAGCCCGTTCCTCATCCGGCGGCGGAAGTTGTGCCGCCTCTTCCTTGAGAATACCGTCGTCGTGAGGGATACTCAGGAGTTCCAGAAACGCCGACAGCATCGGACGACGCACCCCGAGGTGCAGCGCGACGACCAGCGCAGCAGCCACTGTCTCGCCAGGATCAAGCACCTGCGCCAGTGCGCGCGCCTTCTGCTCGTCGGGTAGCGCCCGCGCGGCCTGCGGCCGCATTCGACGCGCTCTTACGATGGCCGCGAGTGCGCCTGCGGCGACTTCCGCAGGCGGTTCCTTCCAGAACTGCGTGGCCGCTTCCAGCCGCTCCTGTGGAGCGAGCCGCCTCCAGAGTCGTGTGGCTGTCGTCTCAAAAGGCACGAGTGCCTCCGCTTGACTGGCGATCGCGCCGACCTAGGCCTGGCGCGTCCGCTCCATGAGCGCGATGAAGTCGCGAAAGAGATAGTGACTGTCGTGGGGCCCCGGACTGGCCTCCGGGTGATACTGCACGGACATCACCGGACGCTCCCGATGGCGAAAGCCTTCCACGGTTCCGTCGTTGAGATTGACGTGCGTCAGCTCGTACTCGGCCTGGTCGAACAGCGCGGGCTCGACAGCAAAGCCGTGGTTCTGCGAGGTGATCTCGACCTGTCCCGTCGCCAGGTTCTTGACCGGATGGTTCGCACCGCGATGGCCGAACTTCAGCTTGAACGTCCGCCCGCCGCATGCCAGGCCCAGAATCTGGTGGCCCAGGCAGATGCCAAAGATCGGGATGCCGCGCGCGATGAATCCACGCGCCGCTTCGATGGCGTAGGCGCATGGCTCGGGGTCCCCTGGCCCGTTCGACAGGAAGATGCCGTCGGGGTTGAAGGCCATCGCTGCCTCGACGTTCGTCTGGGCCGGCACCACCGTCACGTCGCAACCGGATGCGGCCAGCATGCGCAGGATATTGCCCTTGACGCCGAAGTCGTAGGCCACCACGCGAAAGCGCGCCGCAGCTGTCTCGGCCCGTTCGACGCGGTAGGGCCGCGCGCACGTGACCTCTTGCGCCAAATCCAGGCCCACCATCGAGCGTGACGTCCGCGACCGCGCCACTAGCACCTTCGCGTCAAGACAGTCGCTCGAGATCACGCCACGCATGGCACCATGCGTGCGCAGGTGTCGCGTGAGGGCGCGCGTGTCGATCTCACTGATGCCGACTACGCCGGCCTCGGCCAGGTAGCGATCCAGCTCACCCGCGGCGCGCCACGACGACGGCACGAGCGACACCTCGCGTACGACGAAGCCGGCGACCTGTGGCCGAGCCGACTCCACGTCCTCCCGATTGACGCCGTAGTTCCCGATGTGAGGGTACGTCATCGTCACGATCTGGCCGGCATAGGAGGGATCGGTGAGAACCTCCTGATAGCCGGTGAGCGCCGTGTTGAAGACGACTTCGCCGCTCGTCTCGCCGGCCTTGCCGAACGAGCGCCCGACAAAGGTGCGCCCATCCTCGAGGGCCAGCATCGCCTGTCTCACGTCCAGAATCACAGTCTCACGCCCTTTCGCGCCACGGGGCAGCGCGGGATTCTACAACACCGAGCACGTTGCGCGGCTGTCGCCCTGCCGGCGCTACCCGATCCGGCCCATGCGTCTGAACGGCCAGAAGCGCCAGACCGCCTTTCCGTAGATGTACCTGGCCGGCACGTCGCCCCAGCTGCGGCTGTCGTTGCTGCCGTTGCGATGGTCGCCCATGACGAAGTAGTGTCCGGGACGGACGTCAAGCGGGCCCAGGTCCTCGTCGTCTCGAAAGCGCGCCANNGAGCCGATCGCCTGGCAAGCCGACGACGCGCTTGATGTAGGAAACCGACGGATCCAGCGGAGCCCAGAAGACGACCACGTCGCCGCGCTGAATCGGTCCGAGCCGATAGCCCAGTTTGTAGACGATGATGCGCTCGCCGTTCTCGAGCAACGGCATCATGCTCGGCCCCTCGACGCGAAAGGCCTGGGCGACGAAGGCCACGAAGAGGACGACGAACACGATCGCCAGCGAGACGTCGTAGAGCACGTCGCGCGCGGCACGCAGCAGCGCGTGGCGAAGTCCCACGTGACGCTCGTGTGACGCCGCCTCGCGTTCGGCTTGAGCCTGAGCTAGCTCCTGCGTCTCGATGGTCAGACCCTCTCTCGCTGCACGACCATGGTGCCAGCCATGCGATCGTGGAGCCCTCGACCGGTGACCGGTACGAGCACAAAACCCAGGCCGAGAGGGAGCGCCGAAAGGACGTACCCCACCACGCGCAGTAGCGCCGCGCCGATGCCGACCGGGCTGCTACCGCACTCGTCGACGACGACAAGGCCCAGTGCCCTCTTGCCCGGCGTCGACCCTCGGACGCCCCAGTAGTAGACGTAGTAGAACGCAGCCAGCAGCGGCGCCAGCACCGCGACAAGCAACGACAGCAGGATCGGCACAAAGGGCACTGCGCCCGAGACCTCTCGGGACCACCAGTAGTAGGCAATCGGGGTCATGAGCAGTGTCTGTCCGACGAGCACGAGGCAGCCGTCCAACAGGAAGGCGATCAGGCGCAACCCGGCTCGCGCCGGCGCGGCGTGCGCGCTTACCGGAGAAGCCGGCCGCACCTGGCGACGGGCAGGCGCGGCGAGGAGCGCCGGCGGCACCGTGTGGCTGTCCACGCGCGGCTGACTCTCGGGCACAACNNCGCTCTCTCCGAGAGCGCCGGCTGAGGCCTGGTCACCGCAATGTCGTCAGGACCCTGCGGCAGCGTGGTGCCGCACACCGTACAGAACTTGGCAGAACGCGCTACCGCCGAGCCGCAGGAGGGGCAGAGCTGCTTGGGCGCCACATGCGGCATGAGCTGCGCACCGCACTGTCGGCAGAACTGGTCGCCAACGCCGTGCTCCGCGCGACAGGCAGGGCACGCAAGCCGCGGCGCACTCGGATGCGGCACTATCTTGGCGCCACCTTCGGCCGGCTCCGCCTCTGTCCCGTCGCGGAACAGCAGGCGCGTCGCCCCGATCGCGACCAGATCGCCGTCCTTGAGGTCGCGCTCCGTGACGCGGTCGCCGTTCACTAGCGAACCGTTCGAAGAGTTGCAGTCGCGCAAGAAGAACTGCGTTCCGCGCAGCTGGACGACGGCGTGCCGGCGCGAGACCATCGCATCGAGCAGCACGAGATCGTTCCCAGGATCGCGTCCGATCGAGAGCGCAGCGCCAGCGAGCGCGATCTCGCGCCGCGCAGCCGAGGTCGGGTTGATGATCAGCTTGGCCATCCGGACAAACAGCGCCTAGCCCGCCTCATAAGTGAACTTGCGAACCTCGCGCACCTTGACTTTGACGCCGCCTTTGACGCCCGGGCTGAACCGCCAACGTCGGACCGCGCTGATGACCGCCTGGTTGAGACGCTCGCCGCCTTGCGACTCGGAGACTGTCGGGTCGGCCACCTCGCCGTTCTCGTCGACAACGAAGGTCACGGCCACCGAGATGCGTTCGCCACGTTTCATGTGCGGCAGACTCGATGCATCCGGCGACTCGCCCCGGAGTTTCTGTGGCACGGCGTCGACTTCGCGCTCCGCGTACACGCGGCCAGCGTCCACGGCGACCGGTGTCGGCATGGGCCGGGGCGTCGCGTGGACGACAACAGCACCTGCGAGTGTGACGTCGACCGCCACGCGTCGGCCTGCGACGACCTTCACAGTACGCGACACGGCCGTGTAGCCAGGCTTGCCGAGCTCCAGGCGTCGTTCGCCAGGCGTGAGCTCCACACCGCGTAGCGGCGTCGTGCCGACGGCCACGCCGTCGACCGAGACCGCGGCCCCGGTGGGCGTAGATGTGATGTCCACCAGCGCCGTCGTCGCTTGTGGCGCGGACCGTTCGAGGGTGAGGTCGAGATCGGACTTGGGCTTGGCCGCAGTCAGGTCTACGGTGCGCGCTTGCGTCTCGTAGCCGTTGAGCGCGATCTGGACATCGTAGAGCCCCAGCGGGAGGCGTCCCTCAAAGGGCGCGCTGCCGCGTGGCTCGCCGTTGATCGTGATCTCCGCCCCTGTCGGCCGAGTCGTGATTCGCAGGAAGCCGTCGATCACGGCAGCCGGAGTGGGCATGGCGGCGGTCTGGGCCGGCGACGGTGTCGTCGTCGGCACGGCCTGCTGCGGCCCCCTGCGCCATAGAGCGAAGGCCGTGACTGCCGCCACTACCGCACAGAACGACAGGGCGCCTGCGCCGATCAGCAGTGTCCGCGGAACCGCGCGCGTTGCGCGGGATGGCGCCGGCCCTGGCCTGGGAGTCGATCTGTTTGGCGACACGCTGGCGCGGCTGGGCAAAGGCGCCGACGTCGCGCTTCGAGGATGCGAGACAGGGTGGCGGCCGCCTCCGCCAGTGACGTCGGCAGCGGCAGCGCCCGCGATCCCGGGCATCAGCACAGTGGCGCCCTCGTCGACGGCAGTCACCTCAGTCGGTACGGCGGCACTGATGATGACAGTCGCGGCCTGCTCCTCTTCCTCGTCCGGTTCTGTGCGCGGCGCTTCGGAGGTGTACTTGGCCGTCGCCGTCGGGTCGGCAGGGGGCGACGACGCGCGCTTCGCGCGCGGCACCATCACCGTCGCATCGCCATCTGCGGGGACGGGTGTCGCTGCGACCGCGATCGACCGGGTTTGCTCCATTGCGATCGGCGCAGACGGATTGGCGCGCGACGCAGCCGGGCCCAGAACCGTCGGCAGTTCAGGGCCCGCAGCGGGTGCTTCGCTCGGCGCCACCGTCGGTGCCGCCCCGTCAGGGAGCGCGCTGGCTGGGGGCACGAGAGCCGCCGGCGCTGGCGTCTGGATCGTCTCGTCGCCCATGGCCGCCCCGAACCAGGATCCGAGGCAGTACTCCAGATCGTGAACAAACGCCGCCGCGGTCTGGTAGCGGTCATCGGGCTTCTTAGCCAGGACCTTCCCGAACACCTCTCGCCATTTCTCCGGGATGAGGCCGCTCATCTCCAAGTTGGCTGGCTCGATGGGGTCGACGTGAACGAGCTTGTAGAGGATCGAGGTGACGTTGTTACCTGGGAACGGCTGCTCGCCGGAGAGCATCTCGAACGCGCACACTCCGAGGGAGAAGATATCGCTGCGACCGTCCAGTTTCTCTCCCATCGCCTGCTCGGGCGACATGTACGAGGGGGTGCCCAGCAGCACGCCCGATTGCGTCATCTCCGCATCCGCGAGCTTGGCGATGCCGAAGTCCGTGACCTTGACGTTGTCCCCTTCGGACAGGATCAGGTTCGAGGGCTTGATGTCGCGGTGGACGACACCCTTGGCGTGCGCATAATCGACTGCCGCAGCGATCTGGCTCACGAGGCTGACGACCCGCTCGGGGTCGAACCGCACGCCCTTCTCGATCAGTGCCGCGATCGTCTCGCCCGCCACGAACTCCATCGCCAGGAACGGCAGGCCGCCTTCCTCGCCGATATCGAACAGCGTGACGATGTTCGGATGGCTGAGGGTGCCTGAAATGCGCGCCTCGTGCTGAAAGCGCTCGATGAAGGATCGGTACTGCGGGGCGCTGCGCGGGATGTCGAGGCGAATCGTCTTGATTGCCAGCGTGCGCTTGATCAGCGGATCAAAGGCCTTGTACACGGCGCCCATCGCGCCGTAGCCGACACACTCCTGGACCGTGTAGCGCCCGATCTTGGAGGGCATCTGCTCGGCCAACTGCGTCGTTTCATCCATGGTCGCGCTTGGTCCAGGTCCCGGAACGCGTGGGCGAGCTGCCGCGCACTGCCCGATGGGAAACTCTAGCATCTCGGATTTTTGCTGTCAACGCGAGCACGGCTCAAGTCTTTGTGAATTATGGACTTGCGCGGACCTCCACCGCGGAGTGCGCCGCTATCCGCCGCGCCTTCCCTGCTTGCCAGGCAAGGCGAGAGGGCAAGGCCTCACGGTCGCAGCAGAGCTGGCGTCGGCGCGAGTAGCTTGGCGAGGCCCCACACGCCCAGGACAAGGAGTGCCAGCGGCAGCAGCGGGAGCAGGACGAGACTCAGGACCAGACCCAGCACCCCCAGGACCACCTTCAAGGCGAACCCCACCACTACGAACACCAGGCGCAGGACAGCGCCGGCCAGACGGACTGGAAACAGCACGATCCCCAGCACGAGCCGCACAAGGCTGGCCAGCAGGATCAGCGGCAGCGCGACGAGGACGAAGAGTACGACGATGCCCAACAGGAGACCCAGCATGGCTTCCTCCGCGCGCGGGCAGCCAACCGCACCCGCTCCTGCTAGGCACTACGAGCCCAGCGGCGCGCGAGTTCCCCCGGGCCACTCGTGCGGCTGTGCCGAGCTACTGCGCCACGCTCCCGATGCGGAATGTCAGGGTCAGCCGGCACAGCGTGAGCTCGTCGCCGTCATCGATCGGGGTGAGAGCGCCGTTGGCCAGCTTCTGGCCGTTGAGAAAGGTGCCGTTCATCGTGCCGATCTCTTCAGCCACGTGAAACTGGCCGTTCTTGAGCACAAGGCGAGCATGGCGCCGCGAGACGTTGCGGCTCTGGTCCTCCGATGTCAGGTCGATCTCGGGGGACAGGCCGGTCACTGAGTCGAAGCGTCCGATAAGCGACTCCGGCTTGAAGATCGGGAACACGGAACCCGAGGCGGCCGAGATGAAGTACGCCAGGGCCTCGGCCTGTAGCGCCGTCGTCGCTCCGGGCGAAGCAACAGCAGGGGGGGTGTGCCCCGCAACGACGCTCTCGCTCGCGCCGCTCAGCACTTGCTCGAGCTGGCGGTTCGTCTCGCGCAGGCGGATCGAATACTTCCGGAGCATGCGCACGGCGATCTCGGGATTCGCCTTGATCATGTCCCCGAAGACCGCGCCGCTGATGACGATCACGTCGCCGGCATCGAGCATCTCCGCCGAGGCCGAGCGTGGCTGACGCTCGAGGATGGCCATCTCGCCGAAGAAGTCTCCCTTGTCGAGCACCGCTAGCGTCGTCTCGCCGTCTTTGACTCTCTTCTTGATGGCGACGCGCCCGGTCTGGATGATGTACATGTCCTCGCCGTCTTCTCCCTCCCGGAAGAGGACATGCCCCTGCTCGAAGTGTGTGAGGAATTTGGCGAAGGGGTTTTTGTCGCCGCTCATCACCGACCGTGCCGGCAGAGTCTAGCAGATTCGCGTCAAAGGAGGGAGCACACAACCGATGCCCAGGAGGAGGTCAGTCGGCCGTCCCGGGGCCGTACACGCGCACGAAGTCCTCGGGCGTGTGGCAGTCGCTGCCGCGGGTCGTCCTGAGCCCGAGCGCGAACGCAGCCGCGCGCAACTCGGCCACCAGCGCTCGCTCGGCTTCCAGGCTGAACTTGTCGGGCGAACACGCATGGTACGGATAGTCGGTCTCGACGCCGTCGAGACCCAGGCCTCGCAGGTCCGCAAGGCGTGGCACTATCGCGATGCCTTCTTGCGCGTAGTAGCCAGGGTGAGCCAGCACCGCCCATCCACCGGCCGCGTGCACAAGCTCAATGGCCTGGCCCAGTTCGGGTTTGCCCACTTCGATGCCGGAGCGCACGTTTGCTTTGTACCAGGCGTTGGCCGCCTTGTAGCTTGGGAAGAGACCCTTGTCGAGCAGTGGGTGGATGAAGTGCGGCTTCATGAGCGTCTGCCGCCAGGGCACGAGAATCTCGGCCTCGCGCACCGTTTCCTTACCCAGCAATCGGTTGACGATCTCGATCTCGCGCCGGGCGCGCTCCCGGCGCAGCGCGCCAACTCGTGCGAGGTGCGCCGCCAACGGGTTCTCGTCCAGCCGGACTCCGTAGCCGAGCAGGTGGACTTCGACTCCGTCCAGATCGGCGTCCAGCTCGAGCCCCACTACCAAAGTCAGTCCGAGCCGCCGCGCCTCGTCGAACACGCGTCCAGCCTCCCAACCGTACGCGCCCAGGCTGTCGTGGTCTGCGATCGAGAGCTGCTCGATCCCAACCGCAGCAGCATGGCCCAGCAGCGTCGCGGGATCGAGAGTGCCGTCGCTGACGAAGGAGTGCAGGTGCAGATCGACGTTCATCGGGCGACTGCCTCGCGCTGGGATGC
>PMCG01000092.1:0-6359 GCA_003155335.1 Acidobacteriota bacterium | reverse complement strand
TCGGCAGCCACGATCTCTCCCTGCCGGAAGCGGATCTCGACCAGCCGCGAGCCGGAGTGAAGTGAGAGTAGCCCTGTCAGCCGTGTCAGGTGACACATCTGCAGCAGCCCCACCATGCCGATGGCGCCGACGCCGCCACGCATGCGGCCGTCGCCGCCGCGCTGGCCCATGTCGGCGTAGCGCCGCAGCATGAGGTGCACGCGCATCAGCAGCTCGCGCACGGGCGCGGACTTCGAGATGTACTCGTCGGCGCCCAGCTCGAAGGCCTCGTAGCGGCTTTGGTAGTCGTCCCAGCGCGACAGGAAGACAATGGGNNCGGGGCATCTTCGTGTCCGTGATGATCAGCCAGGGCCGCTCGACAAAGGCCAGCCGTAGGGCCTCTTCACCGTCGCTGGCCGCCAGCACGCGCAAGCCCTGCTGAGACAGCAGCCGCACCAGGAAACTGCGAAACGCATCGTTGTCTTCGGCAACGAGCACGGTGCGTAGGCCGTCCGGAAAGGAGCGGAAATCAGGGACGTCCGTTGCGTCACCCGCAAGCGCCACCGGTTCAGGCGTGCCGTCGTCGTGGCCCTCGTGCGCGACACTTGTGGGCTCAGAGCCGTCTGCCTCGGGGTCTGCCTCCTCCGCCAAACGACTTTCGTCCTTTGGCTGCGGCGCTTCCTGATCCATCGCCTCAGCGCCCGCGCCGACAGCGAGGGTCCGCAGCAACTTGGCCACTCTGCGCACGAGGATCTCTCGCGTAAAGGGCTTGGCGATGTAGTCCAACGCGCCGCTGCTGAAAGCGCGCACGCGCTCGGTGAATTCGCGATGCGCCGTCAGGAAGACGACCGGATATGACGCGGTGCGCGGATCCGTCTGCAGCCGCCGCAGCACCTCGTAGCCATCTTGGCCGGGCATGGTCACGTCGCAGAGCACCAGATCCGGCTGCGCGCCAGCCACCAGCTCCACGGCCGTGGAAGGATCGCCGGTCGCGACCACTCGATAACCGACCTCGCGCAGGAGCCTCTCGATCAGCTGGCGCACTGGCGCCTCGTCGTCGATCACGACGATCGTCTGAGGTGTCGGGGCCGCTGTCTCTGGTTGGTCTTCCATCTTCCGTCGCCGAGCAGACTAGCCGATCACTGTGAATCTCTATGGCGCCACGTGCCCCACGCTGGCGCTGCCCATTTGCGTGAGGATCACCCGTCCGCGCTCCCCGGCCAGCAGCGCAACGACGAGCATTGCCACGAGCATGGTCACGAGCGTAAGCGTATCACGGCGTTCGCGGCTTTCCCGCCGCAGGTCCGACGTGACCGACCAAGCCCGCCTGGAAGAGACGCCGATCGGTCAGACCCAGCGCGTGCTCCTGTGCCTGCGACAAGAGCGCGTAGTGGCGCACACCGACCAGGTACTCGGGGATGTACCAGAGATTCGCCGAGTCGCCCATCCAGTCACGAGCGTCGAAGCGCCGCAAGTCAATGGGGCGCGAGTAGCGCCTGAGCGTCTTTTCTCGGCGCAGGTTGAAGTAGCAGTCAAAGTACGACATCACCAGCTCGCGCAGCGTGCGGTAGACAGGCTCGCGCGAACGCAGCCCGGAGTAGTTGGAGCAGGCCAGCGCGCCCCAGGCGCCATTGGCCCGGTAGACGGCCAGCACATGATCGCTGTCCCGTTCGGCTTCGAGATCGACGATCAGCGGGACGTGCCCCTGGACCCGCAGCGCGGCCGCGGCGAAGAGCGCGCCGTCCATGCACTGCACGCATCGCTCTCGCAGCACGCGTCGCGGCGAGCGGCACCCGCTCCCGCGGACGTCATATTCGAGCCCGTCCAGGAAGCGCTGGATCCGCCACGGCGGGTCCAGACGGCGCAGGAATGAGACCTCGTGGTCGCGGAGCCCGCTCACTTGCGCCTCAGGAGGAGCAGCAACGTGCCGACCCCGATCGCGCTGACCCCGACCCAGACTGGGATCTCCACGCGTTCCTGCTTCTTCACCGCCAGCTCCACTGGACCGAGATCAACGCGCCGAGTGCGCCCCGAATAGTCGAACCCGCGGTAGATCAGGGCCGCCGTACCACAGGCGATCAGGATCACGGCGGCCAGGGCGATCAGCGTGCGTGCCTTCATCCCCAAGCTCCTTTCTCACGTGCCGCGCACGAGGACGACGCCCTCCACGCGCGAAGCGTCGGCATTCTAGCGCGCCCACTGCGCACCGTCTCGGCCCGGCTTCCCGCGCCTTGCGGCTCCCGGGACCAGCGAGTACACTCCCGCGCTGATGACCCGCACCTCGCGTTGGCGTGGACGCTCCATCAACGTTCTTGTGATGCTGGCTTCGCTGCTGGCGGTCTTCGTCGTTCTCGAGATCGCGGCGCGCATGTACTTCCGGACCCATGGGAGAAAGGGAAAGGAAGGGCGCGAGCGGACCTCCTACACGAGCTTCGATCCCACTCTGGGATGGCGTCTTAGGCCCAACGCTCGCGCGCACTACGAGCGCGGCGAATACTCCACCGACGTGGTCATCAACAGCCTCGGCATGCGAGACCGCGAGCGACCGATCGTGCCGAGTCCGGGCACCTTTCGCATCCTCGCCCTGGGCGACTCGTTCGTCGAAGGCTACACCGTCAGTCTCGATCAGACCGTCGGGCAAGTTATCGAACACGCGCTCAGCGGACCTCGTTGCCCGATCGAGGTCATCAACGCCGGGGTGGGAGGCTATAGCACGGACCAGGAGTGCCTGCTCTATCGCGCAAGCGGGCGTCGCCTCGGGGCGCGCGTGGTCCTGCTGTTCTTCTTTCACAACGATCTTGCGCCACTCATCGAGGCCAACTACTACGGCGCGCCCAAGCCGCTGTTCGTCGGTGACCGGCACGGCGGGCTCGCGCTCAGGACGGAGCACATCCGTGAGTCGCCGCCGAAGCCAGAGGCCTCGCAGCCGCCGAGGAGAGGCGGCGGGCCTCGGCTGCGCTCGGCCGCCTGGGCCTGGCTGTCGCTGCGGCTGAGCGTGGGCGCACCCCGCCTGCACGACGCCTTGGCGCGCTGGGGGTTCTGGGAGCCCGTCGACCGCCAGCCAGTGAACCCCGAGCTGAAAGCGTTTCACCTGCGTCCGTCCAACGACGTCCTCGCGGCCTGGTGGATCGCGGACCGCCTGCTGGCCATGCTCAGACGGGAGGTCGAGGCCGACGGCGCCCGCCTGCTCGTCGTGTACGTTCCGGCGCGCATGGAAGTCGACGATCGCGCCTGGGAGTCAGCCTGTATTCAGTACAGCCTGCTGCCCGAGCGCTGGTCACGACAGGCCGTCGTGCGTCGCCTCGAGGAGAGCGGACGCCAGGGCGGGTTCCCCGTGCTCGACCTCACGCCCGCGCTGCGCGCGGCCAATGTCGCCCCTTTCCGGAGAACGTACCTGCAGTTCGATGCTCACTGGAACGCCCGTGGCCATCGCGTCGCCGGCGAGGCCATCGTCGCCTACCTGCGCGGCGCGGGCCTCGTGCCGGACTGCGCTCTGTCTCGCTAGTCCTTCGCTCGCAGCCGAGACCCGCTCGCACGCAAGGTCGCCGCGGAAGAACTGGTGCTCTTCAGAACCCCGGCGTGAGGTTGAACTGCCAGATGTGGTTCTTCTGCGGACGATCGAGCGGCCACACGTAATCCACCTCGAGGACCGCCATCCCGAAGACGTTGACGCGCACGGCAGCACCGGCGCTGTAAACGGACTGATGCCCTGCGCCAAACAGCTTCGGGGCGTCGCGGAAGGTCCTCCCGTTCCAGGCCGCGCCGCCGTCGAGGAAGAACGCGCCCTCGACCGGGAACGGACCGAAGTAGTTGTTGGCGCCGAACAGGCCGAGCAGCGGGAAGCGCAGCTCGACGTTGCCGATGAGCACCTTCGACCCGACGATGCGATCGATGATGTGGCAGGTCTGTGTGTTGGCTTCGCATTCGGTGGCGTCGATCGAGTTGGGGTCGTAGCCGCGCACGAGACCGGGGTAGCCCAGGTAGATCGGGTTGAGTCGGGTGTCGTTTGCCCCGGAACCGACGCGCCCGTAGAAGAGGGCGCGCGTCGCCAGCGTAAACGGCCGAACAGGCATGACGTACTGTCTGACGTCGCCGAGCAGGGTGCGATAGCCCAGCGAACCGGCCACGGCACCGACCTCGAAGCGGTAGGCCCGTCCGAGCAGTGGGCTTGTGGCACCGTAGACGCTCGTGTCATAGACGAGCGCGACGCTGCCCTCAGCCAGATTCAGCGCGGGATACGGCGAGACCGTCTGGTCGGTCGTGTCGATGAATTGGCCGCTGGCCCCGTCGAACACCGACGTGCGCGTCTCCTCCTCGAAAGAGATCCGGCGATAGCCGCCCGTGGCCTCGATGCGCTGCGCGCGGCTGAACGGATAGGCGGCCATGACGCCGACCTGCCGTTCGATCTGGCGGTAGATGTAGTCGGTCTCCGTCTCGGCGCCGGTGGTCGGATCGTACGCCATGGCGTAGTTGGCGATAACGTAGGGGATCTGGCCGGCGAACACCCCCCAGTTGAGCCGCGAGTGCATGTTCTGGTACGCCACCAGGGCGGCGACGTCCGAGAAGCCGCCGTTGGCCTGCAGTGTCAAGTTCAGATTGTGATCGCCGAGCATGTCGCTGAAGGCCAGCGACGTGCCGCCGCCGATGTAGGTTCCGAAGCGATCGAGCCCCGCGCCGATATACGGTTGTGTGACGTAGTCCAGCGCCAGCCTCGCATGATAGGGAGTGACGCGGAACTCGCCCGCCGGCGGCAGGCCATAGTCGACGTCGTGCTTGAGCGCCACGATCTGGTCGTACGAGCGCTCTTCCGGAGGGAGCTGCGCCAAAGCCGGGCTGGCAGTATCTCCCTCGGCCGGCCGGCCCGCGAGCATGGCCGCGCCATCGAGACTGTAGAGCACGTAGCGGTCCTCTTTGTACGCCGAAAAGGTCAGACGCGAGGCCGACGATGCCGACGACAACGCGGGGCTCGTAGACGTCAGTCCGCTGACGCCGGTGAGCAAGTCCGTCACTTGAAAGAGCTGCCCTGTGGCCCGCTCAAGACGATAGATGTTCGGCACTCCGTCGCGGTCCGCAATGAAGAAGATGCTGGCCCCATCGGCGCTCCACTGAGGGTTGATGCTCTTGGCGTAGGTGAAGGTCGGCAGCGGCTCGATGGCCTTCGTCTCCGGGTCGATCAGGGCCAGGCGATAGTTGCCGAAGCGCAGGTCCGACAGATCTGACGAGAAACGGTCGGTGGAGAACACGATCGTCTTGCCGTCGGGGGACCATGCCGGCTGAAGATCCGCATACTCATCCTCTGTCAGGCGCGTGAGCTTGTCGGTCCGCAGGTCGTACACGAACAGGTCGGTCAGACCACCCACGAGCGCGCTGAACGCGATCCGCTGGCCGTCGGGCGACCAGGTCGGGTTGTAGACTTCGCCCAGTTGCGGCAGCGCGATCTCCTTGTCAATGCGGTTCTGCGCCACGTCGCGCACGATCAACGTAGGCCGCCCGTGCTCCACCACCGCATGGGCGAAGCGTCGGCCGCTGGGATCCCAGGCCCCGGCCGAGCTGATGAAGTTGAGGCTGTCGACTCGCGGGCTCAACGCATTCGAGACGCGCTTCCTGACTTCGCCGGAACGCGCGTCCGCCAGGTAGAGCTCGACGGCGAACAGGCTCTTCTCGGAGAGGAACATCACTTGTTGGCCGTCCGGGCTGACCGCTGGCGCCAGGTTCATGCGCCCGCGGCCGGCCGCGCCGAGTAGCGGCTTGAGCTCGGTCGCGTGCGTACGGTCGACAGCGGGCTGATAGGCGCTCTTCAACGCCTCGTGCCACTCCTTCGAGAGCACTGCGGTCTTCACCCCGAGCACGTGCTCGATCGCGCCTTGGGCATCGCCATTGCGGGAGGCGGCGTGCAGGATCCTGCCCACGACGGGATCGCCCCAGCGGCCCGCGATGTAAGCCCACAGGGCCTGTCCCCAGCGATAAGGGAAGTACTTGGCGCTGTTGAGATGTTTGATTTCCGGCAGCTTGTTGCGCGCCACCGCGTCGCGCATCCACATCGTNNGGCATGCGCTCCACCATCGAGCCCTCTATGCCGCCGGTGGCCTTGCGTGACGACTGGGCGTACTGGAAGGCGTGCACGAGCTCATGGCCCAGCACATGATCGGTCTCGCCCAAAGACCCCTCGAACGGCAGGATCACGCGGCGCTTGAACGGCTCCGTGACACCGCCCGTGCCCTCGCCCGGCTCTTGCCCGCCCAGCGTGTTGGTCTGCTGGAAGTCAGGTTGGCTCGCGTACAGAACCAGCGGCTGGCGATTCGGGAGCTTGTCGTCGAGCAGGTTCGAGAGCCGAGCATACCAGCGCTCGGCCAGGCGCCCGGCGATCCGCGCGGCCTGTT
>PMCG01000358.1:2411-3678 GCA_003155335.1 Acidobacteriota bacterium | reverse complement strand
AACTCGCTCTCGATGCTCGTGCTGCGTTTCAAAGACAAGAGCACGCGCGAGTGGAAGGTGCCCTTCAACCTGCGCCTTGGAAAGACCGAGTTCCCGATCGGCCTGGCCGCCGTGGCGGCGATGCTGTTCACCTTGGCCGGGGTGAACATGATCACCAAGCAAGTGGCCACGATCAGCGGACTTGCGATCACCGCCGTCTTCTCCACGATCTTCTTCATCTCAGAACGCATCAACGAGCGGCGCCAGGCGAAGCAGCCGCACGGNNGAGCTGACGCACACCGGCAAGCGCAATCTCGTGGTCATGACCGTCCATCTCCTGCGCGGACCGAACACCGGCTACCGCGGCCTGCGGGAGGACAGGGTCTTCTCGGACTACGAACAGCTCCTCTTCAGCCGCGTGGTGTCGCTGGCGGAGAAGGCCGGGAAACACGTGGACCTGATGGTCGTACCTTCGTCCAGACCCATCCAAGCCATCGTGCACACCGCTGCGCAGCTCTACTCGGCAGAGATCATCGTCGGCGCCTCGGCCGTCCTGAAACCCCAAGAACAGGCGCTGCGCTTCGGCGAGGCGTGGGAGAAGCTCGCGCACAAGCCGCGCCACCAGGTGCAACTGCGCATCCTCGACAGCANNGAAGCGAGCGTGCGGCATCGCGACATCGTTTCGCTGGCGGTGCAGCGCCTCGAGCGCGAGCTGGCGACCGAGGAGCGCAAGCGCATCCTCGCCGAGATGGCGAAGATCAAGGCGAGCGAACGGCCCGAAGACCTCGATACGCCCGGCTAGGAAGGATTGACGCTGCGGCGCGTGCCGCTGGCCCCGTTTGACTTCGGGGGCCGCCGACGTAAACTCAGTTGGTACGGTCTAAGTCCGCGAACGCGGACGCGGGGGAACCAACAGGGCGCCGCGAGGCGCTCCGGGGCGAATCGCAGAGCAGCGCGTAGGGCACCTTCCCGGCCCGAGCCCGTCAGCTAACCTCGTCGGCCACTCGGGGGAAAGAAGCCTGAGCACAGCCTCACCCAGAACGAACGAATCGTGGCGGCCGCGACGCAGCGGCGCGCAGCCGCGGTGCGTGGTGTCGTTGCTCGACCTCCTCCCGCTCGACGTGATTCCTGCTTAGCGCAGAGGACGAGACACCATGCCACAGAAGACCGCCACCAAAGCCGCCGAGCCGCCGAAGCGAACGCACGCCACGCGCGTCGTCGTGGCCACCTCAGTCATGTTGGGTTTCATCTCCTTCTGGCGCGCCGCCGCCATCGTCCTGGCCGACCT
>PMCG01000358.1:2183-2316 GCA_003155335.1 Acidobacteriota bacterium | reverse complement strand
TCGACTACATCCTGACCGGACCCATCTCCGCTGTGTCGGCAGGACAGTACATCATCGGCCTGCTCGCGCAGACACTGACCTACTTCGGCCACCCCTGGCAGCCTGACAAGGACACGATCAACCTCCTGGCCGC
>PMCG01000358.1:0-2137 GCA_003155335.1 Acidobacteriota bacterium | reverse complement strand
CCGCCCGCGCCCACCGCTCAGAATCTCTCGTTCAACCAAGATGCGGTCGGCTGGATGCCGAAGCTCGCACCCGGATCGCTGCGCGTGGAGCCGGCGTTGCCGCCCGCGTCCGAAGTGCCAGCAGCAAGCGCCGAGCAGCCCACGACCCGCTATCGCCTCGCTCCCAATGCCGGCATGCTCCTCGGCCTGATCGGTCTTTTGATTGCTTTCGGCCACTCCGTTCTGGCCATGTCGGGCGAGGAAACGCTGGCGCAGGTGAACCGCGAGCTGGAGTACCCGAAGCACAAGAACCTCATGCGTGCGGGCCTGGTGATCTTCGCCTACTCGCTGGTCTTCACCTCTTTCGTCTCCTTCCTCGCCTACGCCCTGATCCCCGACCACGTCCGGGCGCAGTACTTCGACAACCTCATCAGCGGCATCGCCATGAACCTNNGTGCTCACCGATTGGTTCCGCGCGCCGCACAAGCGCTACGGCTCCACGTACCGCATCATCAATCTAATCGCCTTCCTCCAGATCGCGACCATCATCGGCTCGCGCGGCAACATCTATGTCCTCGGTGAAGCCTACGCCTTCGGCGTGGTCTGGTCGTTCGCGTTCAAGGGACTCGCAGTACTGGTTCTGCGCTTCAAGGACAGGAGCCCGCGCGAGTGGAAGGTGCCATTCAACCTCGACCTGGGGCGCAACGAAATCCCGATCGGCTTGGGGGCGATTGCCGCCCTGCTCTTCTCTATCGCCGGCATCAACCTGATCACGAAGCAAGTCGCGACCGTTAGCGGCGTTGCTTTCACGCTCATCTTTTTCTCCATCTTCCTGGCCTCCGAACGCGCCACCCGCCGCCGCCTCGGCGAGAAACCGCACGTCGAGCTCGACCAGTTCCGCTTGCAGGCGCAGGACTCGATCTCGATCGAGACGCTCCGGGTGCGGCCCGGGGGCACACTCTGCTCAGTCCGCGACTACAACAACCTCGAGCACGTGCGCAGGGCGATCGAGATCACCCACACCGGCAAGAAGGACCTCGTGGTGATGACCGTGCACCCGTTGCGCGGTCCGGACAGCGGTTATCGCGGCCTACGCGAGCAGAAGCTCTTCGCCGACTACGAACAACTGCTCTTCAGCCGTGTCGTGTCGCTGGCTGAGAAAGCGGGCAAGCACGTCGAGCTGATGGTCGTGCCATCGTCCAGGCCGATCCTGGCCATCGTCCACACCGCAGCACAGCTCTATTCGGCGGAGATCATCATCGGCGCCTCGGCCGTCCTCAAGCCCCAGGAACAGGCACTGCGCTTCGGAGAGGCGTGGGAGAGGCTGGCCCACAAGCCGCGTCACCAGGTCCAGCTACGCATCCTCGACAGCGGCGGTGTGCTCCACGAGTTCCTCCTCGGTGCCCATCCGCCCAAGCTCACGACGCGCGACATCAACCTGATCCACGACCTCTGGAGTCACTTCAAGAACGACCTGCCCGCGGCCAGTGTGCGCCACCGGGACGTCGTCTCGCTGGCAGTGCGCCGATTGGAGGAGGAGCTGGCGACAGAGCAGCGCGCGGCCATTCTGGCCGCAATGGAGCGGCTTAAGGCCAACGAACGACCTGAAGACCTCGATACGCCTGGCTAGGTAGCCTGGCGCTGAGACGGTTCGCAGTTTGGAGCGGCGACTGCGAGCGCTTCCCTGATGCGTTCAACGGCGCTCGCGCTCAGCAGGCGCAGCTCGCGGATCCGCTTGGGGCACGCGCGACGCACCGTCGGAAAGGCGAGCACGTCCGCGAACACAAGGTCGGCCGCGCCGACCATGCGCCGCCAGCTCTTGGCGTCCGCGAGGAGCCGCGTCTCGACCAGCAGGTCCTCACCCCGCAGCGCTTTGCCCAGCACAGTGGCAAAGGGGAGCACCGTGCTCGCCGCGCTGACGACCAGCACGAGCGCGCCTGCCGGCAGCGCGCGCAGCGCCGCGCGGTCAGCCTCCGCTATTTCGAGGTGCACGGCCTCGAAAGGCGCCCCTGGCACGAGCGCACGCAGCGACTCGACGTGATAAGGAAGACACACGCCCAGCGCGCCAGCCAGCAGCGAAGGATCGCGCGCCAGCTCCTCCTCTGAGCAGCCGGCAACCGGAAGCCGCAGCGCCGCCCGCAGCTCGGCGACGAGCAAT
>PMCG01000367.1 GCA_003155335.1 Acidobacteriota bacterium | reverse complement strand
TTTTGGTCGGTCTTGGCGATCGCCACCAGGCCGTGCTTCCGCGCAAAAGGGCCGGGGACCGCCTTAGTTACGACGTCCAGGTCGAGGTCCAGCGGGTTGATCTTGACGTAGGGCAGCCCGGCGTGGGCAGCGATGAGCTGCGCGATCTGGACTTCGTTCACAATGCCAAGAGTGATCAGCGTCTGTTCTAGGGAGGCCTTGTTGAGCTTGATCGCGCGCTTGACGCGCTCCGCCTGCTCTGCGGTCAGCATGCGGCGTGCAGCGAGCAAGCCCAAGAGGTCGATCGAGTCACTGGCGGCCGGCGGCGGGGGAGGCTGCGGTCGGCGAGGTGGTTGGCCAGCCATGCGGGTGAATTGCATTCTGGCTCCCCGCGGGGCAACCGTCAATCTCGGGCTCCGGCCACTAGCCTCCCGGCAAAGCCGACGGAGCCAGGGCGTTGACACCTCGCTATCCCTCTGTTAACTTTACGTTTCCGTGCGCTCAGGCGCGTGGCTCAGTGGTAGAGCGCTTCCTTGACACGGAAGAGGTCGGTGGTTCAATTCCACCCGCGCCTACCATCGTCCGGCCGGAATCGGGCCGCGCGATGGCGAGTCGTGTTTCGGTGATTCGATGATGACGACCTACTAGATGTCGACCGCGGTCGAACCACTGAGCAACGCCGGTCCGCCTGGCGAGAAGCAGCCTGCCGAGTCTGCGCTGGAAGTCTATCGACATTCGTCCGCCCACCTGATGGCAGCGGCCGTGACAGAGCTGTATCCCGACGTGCAATGCGGNNGTTGCCATCGAACAGCGCATGGGCGAGATCGTGAAGCAGGCGCGGCCGATCGAGCGCAAGCTGCTACCGAAGGCCGAGGCCCTGGCGGTTTTCGAAGGCAAGGGGCAGACGCTGAAGTGCGAGCTGATCCGGGAAAAGTCCGGCGAGCAAGTCCAGTGCTACGAGATGGGCAGCTTCGTCGACTTCTGCTTGGGGCCACACCTCAGATCGACCAAGGAGATCAAGGCCTTCAAGCTGCTCTCTGTGGCAGCGGCCTACTGGAAAGGCATCGAGGGCAACCCGTCGATGCAGCGCATCTACGGCACGAGCTTTCTTACGAAGAAGGAGCTCGACGATCACCTGGCGCGTATCGAGGAGGCCAAGCGGCGCGACCACCGCAAGCTGGGCCGCGAGCTGGACCTGTTCTCGATCGCGGACGAGACCGGGGCCGGCCTGATCCTCTGGCACCCGAAGGGCGGCTTCATTCGCAAGCAGATCGAGGACTACTGGCGCGACGAGCACCTCGCGGGTGGCTACGACCTGATCTTCACGCCGCACATCGCCAAGCTCGATCTGTGGAAGACCAGCGGGCACACGGAGTACTACCGGGCGAACATGTACTCGCCGATCGCAATCGAAGACGTCGAGTACCAGCTCAAGCCCATGAACTGCCCGTTCCACCTGACGATCTTCAAATCGAAGCTACACAGCTATCGCGAGCTGCCGATCCGCTATGCCGAGCTGGGCACGGTCTACCGCTTCGAACGCTCGGGCGTGCTGCACGGGCTGATGCGCGTGCGCGGTTTCACGCAGGACGACGCCCACATCTTCTGCCGCCACGATCAGCTCGAGGCGGAGGTGGTGCGCGTCCTGGACTTCGTCACGCACATCCTACGGACTTTCGGCTTTGCCGAGTACGACATCTATCTCTCCACCAAGCCGGAGAGCGCCAGCGGCACGGACGAGCAGTGGCAGGTCGCCACGGATGCCCTGCGCAAGGCGCTCGAGACCCGCGGGCTGGCATATCAGGTCGATCCGGGCGAGGGCGTGTTTTACGGTCCGAAGATCGACATCAAGATCAAGGACTCGCTCGACCGAGCCTGGCAGTGCTCGACGATCCAGGTCGACTNNTTCTTCGGCGTGCTCATCGAGCACTACGCCGGCGCGTTCCCGCTGTGGCTGGCGCCGACGCAGTGCGTGGTGATCCCTGTCGCTGAGCGCCATCGCGACTACGGCGTCGAGGTGGCGAAGGCACTGCGCGCCCTGGGAGTCCGGACGGAGCTGGACGATCGCAGCGAGAAGATGGGGTACAAGATCCGCGAGGCGCAGCTCCACAAGACGCCCTTCATGGTCGTGGTTGGCGATCGTGAGGTCGAGGCACGCAGCGTGGCCGTGCGCCATCGCAAGCTGGGCGATCTGGGTGCCATGACGGCAGAGGCGTTGGGTGCGGCGATCGCTCGCCGCGCGGGAGAGAGGGCGCCCGACGAGGAGGGCATGTTCGCGCAGGGAGGTGTCTCATAGACCCGAGGACGGTTCGCATCAACGAACGCATCCGGGCGCGGGAGATCCGCGTCATCGATGACGACGGTCAGCAACTGGGCATCATGTCGCCTGCCCAGGCCCTGCAGATCGCGACGGAGAAGGCGCTAGACCTGGTCGAGATCTCGGCCACCGCAACGCCGCCAGTCTGCCGCATCATGAACTCGGGGAAGTACTTCTACCAGCAGGCCAAGCGAGAGGCGGAGGCGCGCAAGCACCAGAAGCACATTCAGGTCAAGGAAATCAAGTTCCGCCCGAAGATCGACGAGCACGACTTCCAGTTCAAGAAGCGCAACGCCGAGCGCTTTCTGCTGGAGGGGGACAAGGTCAAGGCCACTGTCATCTTCCGGGGCCGCGAGAACGCGCACTCGGAGATCGGGCTGCGCATTCAGCAACGCTTGGCCGCAGAGCTGACAGAGGTGGCCGAGGTCGAGTACGCGCCGAGGCAGGAAGGCAACACGATGATCCAGATCCTGTCCCCGAAGCGCGACATCAAGCAGCGGGTGAAGAAGAGCCTCGCTGAGGAGAGCGGCGGCGCCGCAGGCGGGAAACGCGCCGCTCGGCCTGCGGTCGCGAAGGAGATAGCGGAGGAGTCATGAGGAAACAGAAAGCCAGGCCCAAGCTCAAGAGCAAGCGCGCGGCGGTAAAACGCTTCAAGCTGACAGCGACGGGCAAGGTCAAGCGCGGGCACTCGATGAAGCGCCACATACTCACGTCGAAGACCACGACGCGCAAGCGTGGCCTACGTAAATCGGGGCTCGTATCGGACGCAGAGACTGCCAGCGTCCGCAAGATGCTGCTCGCATAGGAGCGCGCAGGCTCAGCAGGCTGCGCACGCGGTACTCGTGCCGGGAAGCACCCTCCGGGGCTGACCGGTCGTACCAGGATCTGGGGCGGTCGTCGTACCGCCCGGGCTTTCGTCGCCGCCCATAAGTGCGACGGGCCGGCCACTGACGGCCGCGCCATCCAAAGGACCGGACGATGCCGAGAGTCAAGCGAGGGAACAAGCGCCGCGAAAAGCGCAAGAAGCTGCTCACCCTGGCCAAGGGCTACTTCCTCAACAAGGGCAAGCTCTACCGCGCCGCCAAGGAAGCGGTCGACCGCGCGGGGAACTTCGCCTATGTCGGACGTCGCCAGAAGAAGCGCGACTTTCGCCGGCTGTGGATCATCCGCATCAACGCGGCGGCCCGCCTGAACGACATTTCGTACAGCCGCCTGGTCTCCGGACTGCGCAAGGCGGGACTGGAGCTGGACCGCAAGAGCCTTGCCGACGTGGCAGCGCGCGATCCGCAGGCGTTTGCGCGGTTGGTCGCGTCGGCCAAGAGCGCTCACGCTTGACATGCCGGCGTGCCGGCGTCGCTGGCACGCTGGCACGTGAGAGCCATGACTCAGCCCTTCGAGGATCTCGGCCCGAGAATCAAGACGCTGCGCGCCGACTTCGAGCGCGCCGTGGCGGAAGTGCGCGCAGCGGACGGGCTGCAGTCGGTGCGCGACCAGTTCCTGGGTCGCAAGTCGGGCGCAGTCACCGCGCTCCTCAAGTCGCTCGGCGGCCTGGCGGCAGATGCCCGCCGACAGGCGGGGCAGGAACTCAACGCCCTCAAGGACGATCTGGAGGCGCGGCTCGGCGAGCTGCGCGGACGCTTCGACGCGCGCCACCGCGAAGAGGCACTGGCGCGGGAGCGCATCGACATCACGCTCCCGCCGCGCCTGCCGCGGCGCGGTCAGAGGCATCCTCTGACGAGCGTGCGCGAAGAGCTCGAGGACATCTTCCTGTCGATGGGCTACGAGGTCTACGACGGCCCTGAAGTCGAAGACGATTACCACTGCTTCGAGGCGCTCAACATGCCGCCGGACCATCCGGCGCGCGACATGCAGGACACGTTCTACCTGGACGGCGGGGGCGGGCTTCTGCGGACACACACCTCGTCCGCGCAGATCCGCTACATGTTGTCCAATCAACACCCGCCTCACGTGCGCATCATCTGNNATCAGTCTCGGGGACCTCAAGGGAACGATCGAGGCGTTTCTGCACGCCCTCTTCGGGCCGCAGTACCCCGTGCGATTTCGCTCCTCGTTCTTCCCCTACACCGAGCCCTCTGTCGAGGTCGACCTGGGCTGCATCGTGTGCGGCGGCAAAGGCTGCCGC
>PMCG01000119.1 GCA_003155335.1 Acidobacteriota bacterium | reverse complement strand
GCCTCGAGCAGCAGCGGCACGGCCTTCTCCGGCTCGCCGCGCTTGTGGAGAGACTGAGCTTCCTGCGTGAGCTGCTTGGCGCGGCTGTGGCGCTCCGCGGTGATGGCGCGCGACGCACCCGTTGGAGGTGCCGCCTGGCCGAGGCGCTTGTCGTACGCTGCGCGGCGACCAGGGTCAGAGAGCACGAGGTACGCCTCACGTCGCCGCAGACGCAGAGTGCTGAGGATCGTGCTCAGCTGCACATCCCCCATGAGCTCGCGCCACTCGCGGTCCTGCTCTGTTGTGATGCGGCGGTAGGACGCGTCGATGGTGTGCGCCGATGCGTCTTGCGGAACCTCGAGGATTTCGTACTGCGTGGCGCGCGGCAGCGCCTCGTAGAGGCGGAGGATCTGCTCCCGCAAGCCGACGGGCGGCGCAACGGCGGTCGCCCGCGAGGCATGCGGCGGCGGGGCCGGCACAGCCATCTGGAAGGTCTCTGTCTCGTGGGGCCCGGTCGCGGCGACTTTGCCGCCGCGCGTGGGGACCGATGCTTCGACAAGCACGCCGCCACAGAACAGGGCGTACACGGCACGGATGAGCAGCGGTCGCGAGGTCCCGCGGGCCAACAGGGTGGCGATGCTCGCCTCCTCGCGTGCGCCTTCGACAACGTCCTTCTCCGGAGGAGTCAGAGAGACGCGCGTCATGTCAAAGGGAACCGGGACGGCCAAGCGCAGGCCGCGATTGAGGTCGCCGAGGGCGCTCTCCAGACGCGAGACGTTCGGGTAGACGCGCGCGCCCTCGAACAGCAGGCGCTCGGTAGAGATGTCGATCGCCAGATCGCGGGGAATTGGGTCTGTGCCCTCGTGGAAGCGCGATTCTCCGGTCGTGAGGCCGAAGAGCGAAAGGACGATGCGCTGCACCTGCAAAGCAACGACGCGTCCGAGTTCGTCGTGGTCGATCAGGCCGGAGTCGACCAACACCTGTCCCAGGCGCTCGCGGTCAGCCTGGCTGCGCTCGAACGCGAGCATGAAGTCGTCGCGGCTGATCCGGCCGAGGCGGATGAGGTGCTCGCCGAGCTTGTCCTTGTCGAGGGTGGAGGAGGCGAAGACTATGCGACCGCCTATGAGGAAGACGCCTTTGGCCCAGTCCGGAGTGATGACCTCGAGCACGCCGGTCTTGCGCGCGCGCGTCAGAGCGCGAAGCTCCTCGGAGAGGAGTGTTTGCGACAGATCACTCATGGCGCCTGATTATCGTACGGAGTGCCAGGGAGAGTGTCAAAACTCGAACGATCACCCGCAAGGATGCCCCTCGGCATCCTGCGTCGATCTCGACAGGCAGACCCCGAGATGCGGCCGCGCAGTCGCGCTACAATCAGATCTGGAATGGGCAACGCAGCGGCATCGGCGACACGCCGAGTGGCTGAAGCATCCACGCAAGGCAGGCGCTCTCTCTTTCGGCTGAAGATGGCGAGTCGGCGCGAGGCAGTCGCGCCGATGGCCGAGGGGATCGTGAGCCGCCTGGAGGCGGCTGGTCTTGGCGCCGAGCAGCGTGCCAACCTCACGCTGGCGCTCGCAGAGGCGCTTTCGAACGGGGTTGTGCACGGAAATCGTCTGTGCTCGGAATCGCCCGTGCTTGTCGCAGGCTGCATCGAGGCAGGGCAGGGGGTGGTGATCGACATCCGCGATTTCGGAAGGGGCTTTGACGTCGCGGGTCTGCTGGACCCTTGCGATGCCGACCGCGTCTTGGCGCCCTCGGGGCGTGGCATATTCTTGATGCGCCATCTTGTCGACAAGGTCAGCTTCAACGCCCGCGGCAATCGCGTGCGGTTGACCGTGCGGGCTAGCGGCGGACGCTAGCGCGGCGGAGTGGTCGAGCGCTTGCGCAGGGGGGCAGGATGCGCGCGGGTACGTTGAGGCTCACCGTGATGGGCGGGATGGTGCTCATGGCTGCGAGTGTGCCGGCACGTCAGGTGGTGAAGGTGTCACCGATTTGCAGGGACGATGGCGCGCACCTGGCGGTCGACTACGACGGGGCCAAGGACATCTGCATTGCGACCAGGCCGGTCGCGTGTGCGCCCGGCCTGAGCGTCGCGATCGATCACAAGGGAGAGGAAGACCGGTGTGTGGCCGGCGAGCATGGCGCGCAGGAGCCGTCTTGTCCGAGCGGCTACCAGCGTCGAGTGAAACCCGGGCCAGACGAGTGCGTGATGACCGCCCGGCCGGTTTGCGCGCGCGGCTTCGAGCTACAGGTGCGGCCGGGCGAAGACGCCTGCGTCTATTGAAGGCGGTGGCGGGGTGCGAGGCCGCGGAGGCCCCGGCTGCGTCGAAGACTTGTGAGCCGCAACGTGCATGGAGGTGGGATCAAGATGGCAGAGGTAGACATCGCGCGATTGAACGAGCGGGTACGCGAGGAGTCGCTCAAGGTACAGGCAGCAGTGGCCGAGATGCGCAAAGTCATTGTCGGCCAGCGCGGGCTGATCGATCGGATGCTTGTATGCCTGCTCTGCCGAGGGCACCTGCTGGTCGAGGGCGTGCCAGGGCTGGCCAAGACTCTGGCGGTCAAGACGCTCGGCCAGGTGCTCGACCTGGCCTTCGCACGGATTCAGTTCACCCCGGATCTGCTGCCAGCGGATCTCACGGGCACCCTCGTGTACCAGCAGAAGACGGGGGAGTTCGTGGCGCGCAAGGGCCCGGTCTTCACGAATCTGCTGCTGGCCGACGAGATCAACCGCGCCCCGGCGAAGGTGCAGTCCGCGCTGCTCGAGGCGATGCAGGAGCGGCAGGTGACGATGGGAGACACGAGCCACCGGCTGCCGGAGCCTTTTCTCGTGTTCGCGACGCAGAACCCGAT
>PMCG01000247.1 GCA_003155335.1 Acidobacteriota bacterium | reverse complement strand
AGACAACGCGAGAGCCGCGGGTACGAAGTCACGTCGCGGACGAGGATGCCGCGTCGGTACAGGTTTTCGAAAACGACTTTGGGGTCGTGCCGGGCCATTTCGATGAGAAAGAAGTTGGCCCGCGAGGGATACACGCGCAGCCCCGGCAGATCGGCGAGCTGCGTGAAGAGCGCGTCGCGCAGTCGCACCAGCCGGGCAACGCTAGCGTCGAGTATGTCGCGCTCGCTGAGCGCTGCCAGCGCGGCCGCCTGCGTGAAGAAGTTGACGTTGTACGGCAGGCGCGCCTTGTTCACCTCGCGCACGAGGGCAGGCGCGGCGAGCAGGTAGCCCAGGCGGAGGCCGGCCATGCTCATCGCCTTTGAAAACGTCCTGAGCACAATGAGATTCGCGTGGCGCTCGAGNNGTCGACGTCGTACTCGAACTGCGGGCCGAGGGTCACGCGCACGGCCTCGCCGCCGAGGATGCTCGTCATCAGGGCGTAGAGCGTGAACGTCGGCTCAGGGATGACGACGCGCACGCCTGGGCCGACCGTCACGAGCAGCAACGCCTCGATCATTTCGTTCGATCCGTTGCCTGCCAGGATCCCGTTGGCGCGCCAGCCGGAGTGGCGCGCCAGGGCGTCGATCAGCTCACGCGGGTCGAAGGCCGGATAGCGGCCCCAGGGACGGGCCAGGACCTGCTCGACGACGCGCTGCTTGAGTGCTGGCGGCAACTCGTAGGGGTTCTCATTCTGGTCGATCTTGACGGCGGCTGGCCGTGGGGTCAGCGTGTAGGCCGTAAGCGCGCGCACCGCGGCCTTCACGTGACGCAGAGGGTCGCGTGTGGGTTCGCTTGCCTTGCTGGACGTGGGCACGCTCATCGCTCAAACCTCGTGAGAACGCTCTCGGCATGGGCGCGGAAACCTTCGGCGCGGGCGACGGTGACGACGTCGTTGGCGATGCGACGCAGCCCCTTCTCGCTCAGGCAGACGACGCTCTGCCGCCGCATGAAATCGCGCACGCTCAGCGGGGAGGAGACACGCGCCGCGCCGCCGGTCGGCAGGACGTGATTCGGGCCCACGCCGTAGTCGCCCACTGCCACGGGCGTGTGGTGGCCGACGAAGATCGCGCCTGCGACGATGTTGCGGGCGAGCTGAACGCTGCCACGGGCCTGGATCTCGACATGCTCGGGCGCGAAGTCGTTCACGACAGCGACGCCCTGTTTCAGGCTCTTCACCAGCACGATCGCGCCGCGACGCGCGAGCGATCGCCGCGTGGCATTCGTGTTGGCCGCGGCGACCGCGCCGGATTCGACGAGGCGCGCGACTTCGGCCGCGAGCGATCGCGAGGGCGTGACGAGCACGACAGTCTCGTCGCCCGTCCCGTGTTCGGCCTGGGCGAGCAGATCGACCGCGACCCAGCCGGCGTCCGCTGTCTCGTCCGCCAGAATGACGACCTCACTCGGTCCCGCATCCTGGTCGATCTCGACCAGGCCGCGCACCTGGCGCTTGGCCTCCGCGACGTAGGCGTTGCCNNGGGCCGACGATCTTGGCGACGGGAGCGACCGAGGCCGTGCCGAAGGCGAGGGCCGCGACCGCCTGGGCCCCGCCGATGCGGTAGACGCAGGCCTCGAGGCCGACGATCGCGAGCGCAGCCGCTAGCGCCGGATTCTGCTCGAGCGCCTTTGGCGGCGTCACGACGGCGATGCGTGGCACGCCGGCAACGCGCGCGGGTATGGCGTTCATCAGCACGGACGAAGGATACGCGCCTGCTCCGCCAGGCACGTAGAGCCCGACGGAATCGATCGGCCGCACCACCTCGGCGAGCCACGAGCCTTGCCCGAGTGCGACCTTGAAGCCGCGCTCGACCTGCCGACGATGGTAGGTCGCGATGCGGTGCGCCATGGCCTTGAGCGCGGCGACGAGCTGCGCATCGGCACGGCGCGCCGTGGCGCTGAGCTCGGCCGGCGATACGCGGAGCGCGCGCGCCGTCAGGCGCACACCATCGAAGCGCGCCGTGTAGCGCAGCACCGCGGCATCGCCCTCGCGGCGCACGTCGCGCAGGACGCGCGCGACCGCCGCGCGCACGCCGGGACGCGGGGCCGCGCCGCGAGCGAGCGCGGCTCGGTACCGTTTCCAATCCGCGCTGCCGTAGGTAATGAGCCTCATGTGCGTCTCCTCAGCTCCCGATGTACTGCGCGTACAAGGTGCGCGCACGCGCCGGATCCACAATGCCCTTCACGATCGCGCGACTGTCGGCGAAGACGACGATCTCTGCCTCGTCGGTCTTGAGGCGCAGAAGGTACTCGTTCGCCTGCACGCGCCCCACGCTGGCGAGACGCGCCGCAAGCGCGCCGAGGTCGATGCGCGCGGCGCTCGTCGGTCGCACCTGCACCGCGTCGCGGCCGCACAGGAGCTCCGCAGATGTGGCGTGGCGTTCGGCGAAGTCATAGCGGCCGTCTCGGCAGGCCGGGCAACTCGGGGCCTGGTCGCGCAGGTCGAAGACATCGAATGTGCCCTTCCAAAGATCGACGGCGACGATGCCAGGCAGGAGCGCGCTGGTTTGGCCAGCGAGGATCTTGAGCGCTTCGGCCGCCTGGATCCCGGCCACGACGCGCGCAATGGGCGCGATCACGCCGACCGTGTCACAAGTCGGTGATGAGCCGGGCGCGGGCAAATCCTCGAGGACGCAGCGCAGGCACGGGCTGATGCGCGGCCGGATCGCCAGCGCCAGACCGTAGGCCCCGACGCACGCGCCATAGATCCATGGGATCCCGGCCGCGAGACAGACGTCGTTGACCAGGAAGCGCGTCTCGAAGTTGTCGGTGCCGTCGAGCACGAGATCGGCGCCGGCGATCAGCTCGGCCGCGTTGCGTGTCTCGACGTCGGCGACGATTCCGGTGACGGTCACGTCCGGGTTCAGGCGGCGCAGATGTCGCTCGGCTGCAACCGCCTTTGGCAGCGCTGCATCGGCGTCGGCCTGCTCGAAGAGCGCCTGGCGTTGGAGATTCGATTCCTCCACGAGATCGCGGTCGACGATCGTCAGCGTGGCGACGCCTGCCCGCACCATGACCTCTGCCAGAGACGAGCCGAGCGCNNGGTGCCGATCCCGGCGAAGAGCTCCTGGCGCGCGTAGCGGTTCATACGGCCGCCCCCAACGCGTTCTCGAGCGCTGCGCGCATGACACCGACGGGCGCGGCCCGGCCGGTCCAGATCTCGAACTGCGCTGCTGCCTGCCCGAGCAGGATCTCGCCGCCGTCGACGACCATGCAGCCGCGGGTGCGCGCCTCCCTGAGGAGCGGCGTCGCGCGCGGCACGCAGACCAGGTCCAGCACCAGCGCACCTTCGCGCAGTGTCGCTGCGGGCACAGGCGACTGCTCCGGAAGCAAGCTCGAACCGACCGGCGTCGC
>PMCG01000048.1:7685-8224 GCA_003155335.1 Acidobacteriota bacterium | reverse complement strand
ACGGCGCGCTGCAGGGCCTCAACAAGGCCGAGACTGCTGCCAAGTACGGAGAGGACCAGGTCAAGATCTGGCGACGCGCGTATGCGACGCCGCCGCCGCCTCTCACTCCGGACGATGCGCGCTATCCCGGGAAAGATCCGCGTTATGCCGGTCTGAGCCAGCAGGATCTACCGCTCACTGAGTCGCTCAAAGACACTGTCGCGCGCTTCCTGCCGCACTGGCACGAGGTGATCGCGCCGACGATCAAGAGCGGCCAGCGCGTGGTCATCGCAGCGCACGGCAACAGCCTGCGCGCTTTGGTCAAGCACCTCGACGGCATCTCGGATGAGGCCATCATCGAGCTGAACATCCCAACCGGCATCCCGCTGGTCTACGAGCTGGACAAGGACCTGAAGCCGATCAAGAGCGAGTATCTGGGCGATCCTGAGGCGGTGCGCAAGGCGGCCGAGGCCGTGGCCAAGCAGGGGCAGAAGAAGGGCTGATCAGCGCGGTCCTGGCGGCAGGTTGCGCCGCTCGAAACGGATCCACTCGAACACGGC
>PMCG01000048.1:0-7655 GCA_003155335.1 Acidobacteriota bacterium | reverse complement strand
CTTGAGGCTAACGGTCACCGGCAGCTCGGGCAGCGCGGCGCGCGCGCGCACGAAGACCTCAAAGTCCGAGGGCGTGCGGATCGGCACGCGCAGGCACGAGCGCGGGCCGCGCGACTCGCGCGCCTTGGACGCGCCAGCAGCGTCGCCCTCTGCCCGAGGCTTGTACCAGCCCTCGCCCAGCAAAGGCGGCCCGAGCGCCTCATCGCCGAGGTGCAGGACACCGCCGAGCGAACGCGAACCCTCGTCGAGCCAAACGCCGCGCAGGTTGTCGTAGAGGAAGTAGAAGACACGATCCGGCAGTCGCGTCTCCCAGCGCATCACGTCGCGCATCACCCCGCGCACCTCCATGGCCGAGACTGTTTCCAGGGCCAGCGCCTCGTCCTTCGAGCCGAGGAACTGACTGTTGAAAATCCACTCGAGGTTCAGGTTCCAGACGCTGAGCGCGGCGACAAACGCGAAGATGGGCAGCATCGGCCGGCGCGCGGCGAGCGCAAAGACCTCGGCCAAGCCAAAGGCGAACAGCACTGTGAAGCCCAACAGGCGCCGCTGCCCGAAGGAGGACGCGCCCCACCAGTCCTGCATCAAGCTGTTGACGTACACAGCCATCGCAAAGGAGAAGCAGGTCAGTGCAGCCAGACGCCAATCGCGCTTGAGTCCGACCAGCCAGCCGATCACGGCCAGCGCCACGATCGGCGTCCACGTGAACAGTCCATGGCGCGCCGTGAAGAGCAGCTCGAAGAAGTGCGGCTCAGGCCGGGCAAGGTGCGTCTGATGAAAGACGATACGGAACAGGCTATGGCCGTACATGTGGATCCAGACCAGAAACTGCAACAGCCCGCACGCCAGCAGGCCCCAACTCATGTGGAGCACAGGCAGCACACGCGCGAGCGGACGCTGGAGCAAGCGATCGCCGATCGGCAGCAGCAGCAGCGCACCATCCTGCGGACGCACCACGACCATCACGCCGGCGATGAGGCCCAGCCACAGCCAGGCGCGCCAATCGTCGCGCTCGCGTACGTGGAGCCAGAACAGCACGAAGGCGGCGGCCACGGCCATCGAGGTCGCGTGCGACGTCGATGGGTCTGAGACCATGTAGAAATGCAGCGGCGACGCGAGCCAGATGCCGAGCACGCCGGCCAGCGCCACCGCCGCGCCGAACCGCCGGCGCAACGCGAACTCGACGCAGAGCAGCGCCAGGAACGCCAGCAGATAGTTGGTGACCGTGATCGTCGCGTGATAGATCGGACCGAACCCGTCCGGCACCAGGCTGCCGCCCAGGGCGTGGTTCGTGAGCGCCACGGCGTGCGCGACCAAGAACGTCGGCAACCAGACCAGAGCGACGCCGATGGGCATCTTGCTCGAGGGCACGCCGTTCGAGAGCACGGGCTCCACGCCCAGCCCGGCGTAGTCGTTGGCGAAATCGAAATCGCCGTCGATCACCGGCGAGCGCAGCAGGATGTAGTACTGGAGCCCGTCTCCGCCAATGCGCGTGTAGGCCGCGTGGAACTCGACCAGGCCGAAGATCAGCAGAACAGCGCGCCAGCCGTCCAGCCAGCGTCGGCCAGCGCGAGCGACCAGTACGGCAGAGAGCGCCAGTGCGATCGCCAGAAGAACGAGCGGGCCGAGCAGCCAAGGCAGCGCGCCTGTGTCGCGCGCGACCTTGGCCACGACCGCCAGGCCGCAGGCGACAAGGCACGCCCTCTCGAGGATGCGGGCCAGCCGTGCCCTCACGGTCTCACCCTCGTCCCGGCGCGCGGGCGACTATCGCACGCCGAGCAGCAGCTCGGTCGTGAGCTGGTCGAGCCGCTCGTACTTGAGACCCTGCTCGCGCAGCCTGTCGAGGTCGAAGGAGTAGTCCTTCAGTCTGGAGGCCAGCGCGCGGCTGAACTTCAGCGACTTGCCGAGCGCGGCCGGGAGAACATCCCTCTTCGCGATCGTCCTCAGCAGCGCCTGGATCTCGCGGTCTCGGCTGAAGCGCGCCGCCCTGTCCTTGAGGATCAGGTACGTGCGCATGCTGCAGTACGCGAATTCCCACACGCCATCCTCGTCCTCGGTGCGGTAGGGGTGGCTGTCGAAGTGGCGCATGCCTTCCCAGGCGTTGTCCTCGAGCAGCTTGACCAGGAAGAAGGCGCCCTTCTGATCCTCGCTGGCGAAGCGCAGATCCTGGTCGAAGCGGCCGGGCTTCTGCGCATTGAGGTCGATGTGGAAGAGCTTGCCGGCTTCGAGCGCCTGGGCCACGCCGTGCGCGAAGTCCAGGCCGGCCATCTGCTCGTGTGCAACCTCGGGATTCAGGCCGACCATCTCGGGATGATCCAGCGTGTAGATCAGCGCGAGCATGTGCCCTGAAGTGGGAAGGAAGATGTCACCGCGCGGCTCGTTGGGTTTGGCCTCGAGGGCAAAGCGTAGCTTGTAGCGGTTACTGATCGCGTACTCGCAGAGAAAGTTGAGCGCCTCGCGAAAGCGCTTCATGGCCTCGACCGGGTTCTTGCTGGCGTTGACCTCGGTGCCCTCACGGCCACCCCAGAAGACGTAGGTCTTGGCACCCAGCTCCACGCCCAGGTCCATCGCGTGCATCGTCTTCTGCAGGGCAAAGGCACGCACGCGCGCGTCGTTCGAGGTGAAGGCGCCGTCCTTGAAGATCGGATCTCCGAAGAGATTGGTCGTCGCCATCGGCACCTTCATGCCCGTGGCGCGCAGCGCCGACTTGAACTCGCGCACGATCTGGTTGCGCTCGCTCGATGTCGCGTCGATGGGCACCAGGTCGTTGTCGTGCAGATTCACGCCGTACGCGCCCAGGTCTGCCAGCCTCTCAACAATGCGCACCGGCGAGAGGGCGGCGCGGACCGGCGCGCCGAACGGATCGCGTCCGGTGTTGCCGACCGTCCACAGCCCGAAGGTGAAGTGGTGCTCCGGCCGCGGAGTGTACTTGTCGGTGGGGTACTTTTTGGCCACGCGCAAACCTCCTTGAAGACGATGCGAATCGCTGGAACCCGACGGGACACCCCGAAACGGGCAGCTAGGATGATATCTCTTCTCGGGCCAGATATCGCACTGCCCAGCCTTGACCGGACATGCGCTTCGGCCCAATATGGACGTGATCGAGACAAACCGTACGGGGCGTCGCACCGAGATCGAGACGATGCCGCAGGAAGAGAAACCGAGCGCGGCTGGGCCGCAAAAGGCCACGGTCCTGGTGGCGACAGGCGATTCCGCCACGCGCGACCTGCTGCGGCGCATCCTGCACGTCGTCGCGGTCGAGGTCGTCGACGCGGCGGATGGCGTCGAGGCCCTGGCCCTGGCACGCCGGCTCGATCTCGACCTGGTCGTGCTCGACGCCTTCCTGGCGGTGATGGACGGTATCTCGGTCTGCGCGCGCATCCGCGCGCTCGTGGACATCGACCAGCCGCCGATCATCATCGTGGGCCTGAGCTCCGAGCGCGCGGTCGAGGTGGCGCTGGCCAGCGGCGCGGATGAAACGCTGGCCAAGCCGCTCAACCCGGTGCTCCTGCGCAGTCGCACGCGTGATCTGCTGCGGCGGCGCCAGGAAGAGCAGACGCTGCGACTGATGCAGCGTGCCGTCGAGGCCGCGCCAGTGGGGTTGACGATTCTCGATGCGCGCTCGTCCGAGTACACCGTGCTCCACGCCAATCGCGCCTTTGGCCGGTTGACGGGCTACGAGACCGAGGAGATGCGCGGCCGCAACCTACGCCTGCTCCGGGGTCCGGACACAGACGTGGCGGCCATGACCGCGCTGCGCGACGCGATGGCCGCTGGCCGCGACAGCCGCGTCGTCATCAAGAACTACCGCAAGGACGGCACGCCCTTCTGGAACGAGCTGGCCGCGGCCCCGATCCTCGACGCCTCTGGACGCCTCACACACTACGTCACCGTGCAGCACGACGTCAGCGCGCTGGTCGAGTCGCCCGAGCATCGCTCGGATCGCGCCGTCGAGGAGGCCGTAGCGCTGCGCACGCGCGAGCTCGATCAAGCACTGGCGCGCGTCGAGGAGCGCCGACGCTTCACCGAGACGATCCTGAACGCCATGGTCTCCGGCATTCTCGTCACGGACGCCCGCGGCGCTGTCACCTTCGCCAACCTGGCCGCGCTGCGCACGCTGGGGACGAGCCTGGCGGACTGCGTCGGGCGTCCCGTGGTCGAGATCTTCGCCCACAACGAGGACGTGGCCGAGATCGTCGGCGGCCATGCCCCGGCGCACGCCGAGCACCGTCTGGATTTCCCATTCATCAGCCCAGGCGGGGCGCGTTTCTACGTCGGCATGTCGATCACGCGGCCCCCCGAGGAGCTGCGCGACGAGGTGGGCTACATCTTCCTGTTCCGCAACTTGGCTGAGACGATCGAGGACGAGAGCGACCCACGGCTGCGCGAGCTGGCGAGAGAGGCCGCGGCCACGGTTTCCGTCCAGCCGGATCTTGAACAGGCGCCGGGCAACCGCCGCGCGGACGTCCCGTCGGAGTCGACGTTCGAGGACGAGCTTCCGGAAGAGCCGGACGGACGGCGGGTCGTGCTGGCCCTGCGCTATTGCGCGCCCCTTGATCTCGTGCGTCTCGGGCTGGAGTTGCTCGCCGGCGAATCAGGCGGACAGGTCCCGCCGGTGCGAGTCGAGCCTGCCGAGTCGTTGCCAGAGGTCCTGGTCGATCGCCAGCAGGTGGCCGAAGCCTTGTCCCAGCTCACAGCCAGCGCCATCCAGCGCTGCGGCGACGCGGCGCGCGTGCTCGTGCGGTTGACGCCGACCGAAGCCGTGGGCGACAAGGGCGTCCACCCCGGACCGTCCGTGCGCATCGAGATCGTGTACCCGCGCGCCTTGATCACCGAGCTCGATCTCGGCCCGGAAGCCGAAGCAACAGGGCGGCCGCCGTACCGGCATGCGGACCTGGCGAGTGCGGAGCGGCTGCTCGAGGCCAACGGCGGAAGACTGATCCGTCCCTTGCGCGAGGCCGAGCAGCAGGCCCTCACGATCATCCTGCGCGCCGCAAAGTAGAACTGACCCTGTCCAAGCGCGGCTCGCCGCAGTGGGCGGCGATGGCCACTGCAACGCGGTCGCGCAGCTCCACGAGCGCGCGGAAGCCACCGGTCTGCGGCGGATCCACCGGCTGCCCGACCCACATCCGCAGCGGACCCGGGCGGGGGAGCCAGGCATCGCCGCGAAGCACGCGACGCGTGCCGACGAGCGCCACAGGCACGATCGGACAGCGGGCGTCGACTGCCGCCTTGAACGCCCCGAGACGGAACGAGCGCAGGCCGGTCGCTGCCGTGAAAGTGCCTTCGGGAAAGAAGACCAAGGTCTCGCCTGCATCGAGCGCCTCGCCGATGCGCTGCGCGTCCGCCACGCTCTGATGCACGTCCCAGCGGTCCACTGGCAGGTGAGCCCCTTTGCGCGCGAACGTGCCGACAAGCGGCCAGTCGAACACCTCGCGCTTGGCGACGAACGCCACGTTGCGTGGCAGCAGCGCCAGCAGCACCAACGCGTCGATGTTCGAGGCGTGGTTGCAGGCAAGCACGAGCGGGCCGCGCAGCCCCCGAAGCTGCGCCAGTCCCTCGCATGAAAGACGACACCCGAGCATGCGTAGGAACACACGACTGCCCCAGCGCGCCAAGGTGCGCGCTGCGCGACGGCCAGGCAGCACCACCGCAGGCAGCCAGAAGCAGAGGAGCATTGCCAGCGCGACGACACCAACGTAGACCGCATACGGAACCCGCGTCAGCACCCGCAGCCGGCGCAGAGCGTGGGCCGCCGACGCAACAGCCAACCTGAGACGCGTGGCCAGCGCTGAGCTCGCACGCCCCAGGCGCCCGGAGAGGTACAGCTCGCGCGCCGCGCCGCGCCGAACCTTCCCGGACGACGTTTTGGGCACGCTGTGCGGCGGCACCAGCACGACCGTGTCGGGCGGCACGCCGACGGCCTTTGCCACGCGCTCGCTAACAGCTGTCACCAGTGCGCTGCGTTCGGCCGCGTGGCGCAGACGCGTCTCAGCCACGATCACCAGGCGCTCCGTGCCCAGCGTCTGGCTCGCAACGCCGAAGGCGACGACGCAACCCCGGCGCACATGCGGCACCGAGCTGGCCGCCTCCTCGATCTCCTGCGGCACCAGGTTGCGCCCGCCTTTGATGATCAGGTCTTTGATCCGGCCGGCGATGAAGATCTCGCCGTCAGCGCGGTAGGCGAGATCGCCACTGTCGATCCACCCGTCGGGCAGCGTGACCGCTGCCGTCGCCTCTGGTCGGTGGTAGTAACCCGACATCGCGGAGGGCCCGCGGAAGACCAGCCGTCCCACCGCGCGCTCGGGCACCTCCGCCCCGCTCTGATCGATCAGGCGCACGGCATGGCCGCTCAGCGGCCTGCCGACGCTGACAAAACGCAGCGCGCTCGCCTCGTCCGCGGCCGCGACCTCGGCGCGGCCGCGCGTCTCGAAGTCGACGCGCCGCACGGCATCGACGCGAGGTACCCGTCCGAGCGGCGGGAAGCAGAGGGCGACCGAGTTCTCGGCCAGGCCGTAGGCCGGGAGAAACGCTTCGCGCCGGAAGCCCGCGCGCGCGAAGCGGTGCGCGAAGCGTTCGAGGGTGTCCGGGTTGACAGGTTCGGCGCCGTTGAGCGCGCAGCGCCACGACGAGAGATCGAGGCCGTCGATCACCGCATCCGAGACCTTGCGCGCGCAGAGCTCGTAGGCGAAGTTGGGTGCGGCCGAGAGCGTCGCACGCTGCTGATGGATCAACGTCAGCCAGCGCTCAGGCCGCGCGAGAAACGCCAGCGGCGAGAGCAACGCGAGCGGGACAGCGTGGTACAGGCTCGACAGCCACGCTCCGATCAGCCCCATGTCGTGGTAGAGCGGCAGCCAGCTCACGGTGACGTCGTCCGGCCGCAGATCGAGGTGAGCGCCGATAGCGCGGATGTTGTCAATGAGTTGCGCGTGGGTGAGCTGCACCCCCTTGGGATCGCCCGTGCTTCCCGAGGTGTACTGCACCAGCGCGGTGTCGCTCGCCTCGCCTGGGCTCGCGGGTGCGACGATGCCGAACGCCTTCAGGTCAGTGACAGTCACGACCGAGCGCAGCGACGGGACTGCGGGCGCCAGCAGGCTGGCGATCGGCAGCGCGCGCGGGAAGGCGATCAGCAGGCGCACGCCCGCGTCGCGCAGAATGGCCGACTGCCGCGCCGCGTATTCGTCGAGCCGATCGAGGCGCAGCGGCGGATAAAGCGGCACCGGAATCGCGCCGGCGATCTGCACGCCCAGGAAGCTAGCGAGAAACTCCAGCCCAGTCGGCAGCATCAGTGCGACAGTGTCGCCGCGCTGGATGCCCTGGGCCTGAAGCCCGCCCGCGAGTGCCTGCGCCTCGGCCAGGAGACGCCCGTAGGTGATCGCCCGCTGCCCCTGGTCTGGCTCGTCGGGCAGCCAGACGTGGACTCGCTCCGGCGCGGCTTGCGCGCGATGGAGCAGCGCGGCGACAAGTGTGGTGACGTCAGGCGCGAGGTCGAGGATTGGAGCGCTGGGCGCGGCGGGCAGTGTCGCGGGCGCGGCCCAGTCGACCGCGGCATCGCGTTCGGCCAGCGCTTGCGCGATCTCGCGCGCGCTGTCCAGGCCGAGGAAGGACTCGTCGAGCGGTCCGCCGAACTCGTGCTCGAGACGCAGCAGCAGCTCGAC
>PMCG01000246.1:9032-16449 GCA_003155335.1 Acidobacteriota bacterium | reverse complement strand
CATCTCTCTCGTCACTCGATCACACCTTGCTCCGCGGGGAGCACCGTTAGACCGAGCTCGCGCTCGATCCTCTGAGCCAGGGTGCGGATGTGCGTCGCGACGGCCTCGCGCACGCTGGCCTCGTCCAGGTTGGTCACCCGGGGGAAGACCAAGCGCGTGTAGTTTCGCACGGACGGACGGCCGTTGACACGGACGACGGCCTTGTCCGCGTCGAGGTCGTAGAAGCGGATGACGACCTCACGCTGCGCGAGCCGCGACTCGATCATCGGCCGGCAGAAAGGATGCCGGTCGCGGTAGAGCTGCTTGACCGCCTCGGCGTCGGCCGGCTTGTTGACGTTGAGGCGATCGGAGGGCCGCGCTAGGCACACAGCGGCGACCTCGATGCCGTCGCCGGGCAACACCTTCATCAGGTCGGCGAAGCCGAACTCGGGCTCCTTGGGCTTGCCGTCCGACGGCTGCCCGGCCGCGATCCAGGCCTTGTGCTTCGCCTGCCAGGCCTTGTAGCGGCCGGTCTGGGGGAAGAGGTCGTCGCGGAAATGCCGGAGCGCGAGGAACACGGAGGCCTCCGCGGCGAAGATGCCCACGTTGCGCAGGGCTCGCCCGCTGCGTGCGTCCGCGGCCGCCGGGTAGTCCTCCTCGTCGGCCTTCTGCCAGTTCCAGAGGACGCGCCCGTGGTCGGGGCCGGCCAACGAGAGGACGATCGGCGAGTAGGGTCGGTCTTCCTCGTAACACGGGATGACGAGGGGCGCCGACTCGCCCAGGGCCTGCTTGACGAGGACCATCTTCTCGATCGTCTCAGGCGACTTGGTCGGCGCGTCCGCGAACAGAAAGAGGATGACGCCGTCAAAGTCGTCGAGTTGCTCGGAGGCGCAGAGGTGGGCGTCGCCATCGCCGAGGCGTTGGCGCTGGATGGCGTACTCGACCGCAAAGCCGCTCTCCTTGTTAATCTCGCTGCGCTCGAGCAGGGCCGCTACGTCGGGCTGATTCTTTTCGCTGACGACGGCGACCAGGCGGCGCGAGTACGGCAGGAAGTTCCGCAGGCTGAGCAGCATCATCTCGTCGCCGAGGAACAGGCGGTGCTTCATCTCGTAGCCGCCGACCTCGTCGGCGATCCGCGTGCCGTAGCCGGCCGCGGCAACGACCAGCGCCGTCGGGCGCGTCCCCGTCTTGACCAGGATGCGGCGCGCGAGCGTCAGCATCTCGGCCTCTTCGGTCGGCTTCAGGCCGCCGCCGGCGCCGCCCAAACGCGCCAGTGTAACGATCCGGCGACGTTCGCGTTGAACGGCGATGCCGTCGAGGCCGCGCAAGACGAGGCCAGAGGTTGCCGTCGGGATGCCGCCGAGGGCCGCGGCCGTCTCGGCCAGCAGCGCCAGTGTGCCCGCCTCGACACGCCGAGCCAGGGCCGCCGCGGCGTGGTCCGTCCCCGCGATCGCCGCGGTCGCGCAGGCAGCATCCAGCAGATGCTCCGCGTCCTCCGCCTGCCAGAGCGGATCGGGCCAGCGGCCGTCGGCGTCGAGGGCCTGACGCTGGCGGGCGGACGCGTACGTGCGGAGCGCGGCGCGCAGCCGTTCGCGGCAGGGATCGGCCGTCAGCGCCTGACGTTCGCGGTGCCAGGCCACGGTCTTGCGGATGCCCTCGGCGATACGCGTCTTCGGCGCGTAGCCCGCCAGTGTGCGGGCGCGGCTCACGTCGGCGTACGTCTTCGGCACGTCACCCGGTTGCTCAGGGAGGCGCTTGACGAGGCCGTCCGCGATCAGGCGCTCGACGTGCGCCCGTGTCTCCTCGGGCGAGAGCTGCTTGGGATCGCGCTCGAGTTTGACCTTGCCGAGCGCCTGGGCAATGAGCAGGATCAGCTCGCGAACGCTGGTCGTGTCGGACTCGCCGAGGTTCAGGACCTCGTCCCAGCGCTCGCGACCCTGGGCGGCGCGGGCCGCGCCAAGGATGCCCTCGACGATGTCGTCGACGTAGGTGAAATCGCGCTCGAAATCGCCCTCGCCGAACATCGTGATCGGCTGCCCGCGGTCCATGGCCTCGATGAACATCCGGATCGCCATGTCCGGCCGTCCGCCAGGGCCGTAGACGGTGAAGAAACGCAGGCCCGTGACGGGGAAACCGTAGAGGCGGCTGTAGCAGGCGGCCTGCAGCTCGTTGGCCTTCTTCGTCGCCGCGTAGGGCGAGATCGGGCGATCGACGCGCTGCGTCTCCTGGAAGGGGAATTCCTCGCTGCCGCCGTAGACGGACGACGACGAGGCGTAGACGAAGTTCTTGACCTTGCAGTCGCGCGCCAGGTCTAGCAGGTTCTGGGTACCCAGGACGTTGGTCGTGACGTAGAGCTGTGGGTTCTGGATCGATGGTCGCACGCCGGCCCGCGCGGCAAGGTGGATGACTTGCTCGATGGCGTGGCGCCGGAAGACGGCCGCTAGGGCCGCGCGGTCACGGACATCGGCCTCGTATAGCACGAACCGCTCGTGCGTGAGGAAGCCCTCGACGTTCTCGTACTTGTTGACGGGATCGTAGTAGTTGTTGAAATCGTCGACGCCGACGACGACATGACCCTCGCCCAGCAGACGGCGCACGAGGTGTGAGCCGATGAAGCCCGCGGCGCCTGTCACCAGGAAGGTACCCCGCCCGCTCGGCACACGCCCGCCGAACCAGGGTGGCGCCTCAGCGTCCACAGCGGCGCGGCGCGTGTCAGCGTGTGACAGGTTCTCGAGCTGGCTCGCGATGCGAAGCACCAGGGGCCAGTCGCAGTGCGCCACGGCGGCGTTCAGACTGCGGCGCAAGTCGTCGCGTTTCGTCAATTCCATCGCTATCGTGTCCTCGTCTGCTGTCCCCTGTCTCCGTGTCGTTGTCGTCAGGCCGGCGGCCGCAAGTATCCCGCTCCGGCCACCGAGTGACTGAGCACGATCCCTTGGTGGCGATAGTCCTCGGGGATCAGGCGGATCGCCGCATCGCCGGCCAGCCCTTCGGGGTTGCGGGCCGGATCGAGCGCGGCCAGCAGCTCGGCGGCGGGCTCGAAGCGCTGGCCGCTCGCCCAGGCCGCGCGCTTCGCGGAGCGCATCTCCCGCGCCGCCGCGACGACGGACTTCGGCAGCGCACCCGCGCGCACCGCATCCTCGATCCGCACCAGCTCCCGGGCCTCGCCCTCTTCGTAGTGCCGCTCGACCCGCGTGCGTAGCTCCGTCAAGCGCTCCTCGCGAATCATCGTGGTCACTACGCCACCCAGACCCGCGCCCGTCAGTGACGCGCTCGTCGCCCCGCAATCGCGGCACAGGTCGACGAGGACGTCCAGCTCGGGCACACTGGCGCGGTACTCCCCCGCCTGCCACTCGATGCCGGCCGCTGCCACGCGCGCAGCGTCGCCGCTCTCCGCGTCCGCGGCCAGCGCGAGCAGCTGCGCGTCACAGACGCGCTGCTCTTCGGAGACGTACGCGCCCGAGCCGTTGCGCCGCGTCACGCGGTCGCCGTCGTGGCCACGGTAGACGAGCTGCCCGGCGCTCTCGACGTCGCCCCTCTCCAGCAGGTCGGCGTAGCGCCGGCTACGCCAGCACTCGGCCAGCCCGTAGAGCGCCACACCCTTCACGGAAAGCGTCTGCGGACGTGGCCCGTCGCCGAAGTAGGTGGCCGCCAGCTCGTCGAACGAGGACTCGGGCGCCCGCGCTCCAGCCGCAGCCAGTCGTTCGAGAGCGCGCTCGAAGACGCCCTTGGACGCGACCAGCGTCATGCCGTCCGGCAGCGATGCCAGCGCTCGGTAAATCGAGGCCAGGGGGAACCGCTCGGGATTGATGTCGGCCAGATGGCGCGTGGCACGAACCGCCAGTCGGTCCACGTCCTGGGCGAGCAGCGCGTCGAGGACGAGGGGGAAGGCCGTCTTGTAGGCGAAGACGCGTCCATTGTAGGCCAGGCCGTCCGTGGCCAGCCGGTGGCGCGTGAAGGAGTTGATCATGACGCAGGCGTGGCCTGCCGGGAGCGCCACGTAGCGCGGCACGATTTCGTCGGGCTCGATCACCGGAGAGCAGAAGAGCAGACCGCGCTTGCCGAAGATCATCGTCGCCTGGTCGCCGAGCCCCGTCCGCGAGCCGACGAACCACTCGCCGTCCCGAACCAGCCGCACGGCGTCGCGCCGGCGGAGGCTCAGCCCGCCCACGGCCAAACCGGCCAGGGCCGAGACCAACACCAGTGCGTGCGAGGAGCTGAGCCCAGCGCCGACCGGGATATCGCTTCCAATGACGAGATCCAGGCCAGCCAGGCGACGCGCCGGGAAGCGCCCTGCGAGGGCCAGCAGAGCGCCCTGCACGAAGTTGTGCCAGCCCGTTGCGCTGCCGTTCGGCCCCGGCTCGCCTAGCCTGAACGTCTGCGGAGAGAAGCGCTGGCTGGCGACGTTGTCCACGCGCACCTGGTCGTCGCTGCGAGCGCGGACCACCGCGACGATCTCGCGCTCGTCGGTCGTCGCGTTGTACGAGCCGCCCTGGTGGTCGACGTGATGGCCTTCCCAATTGACCCGCGAGGGGACTGCGGCGAGAAAGACCACACCCGTCTCGCCGAAGGCCCGTGCGAAGCGTTCGAGGGCGGCCTGCCAGAGGGCGGTGCGCCGCGCCAGGACGCCGGCGTCACTGCCGTAACAGGCGACGAGCTGCCGTCGCAGCTCGCTGGCAGGGTCAGCCAGGGCGCGGCGCCACGCCGCAAGCGGCGCCGCCCCGGGCTGGGACGGCTCGAAGGTCTGTCCCGCGTCACGAACCGGCACATCCGGATGATCCATTGGCCTCACGCGCTCCGCTGCTGCTGCGCCGTCTCCACCGCCAACGCGAGGCCCTGCCACAACCCCGCGCTGACGCCTGGTTCGTGTCCGTCGAAATACTCGCAGTACGACAGTCCTGCCGGCCGCGGGTTGGCGTCGAGCACCCACGCCCCGACGCGGCCCTCTTCTCGCATCGTCAGCTTGAGATCGAGACCGACCAGGGCCAGACGACGAGCACCGGCCCCACCGCGGCCCAGTGCCTCGGCCGCGGCGCACGCCAGTGCCAGGACTTCAGCGCAGCTCTCGGAACGCAGGCCGAGCCCCGCCAGGGCGCCCTCCGAGAGCTTGACGATCCGCCCGCCGCGGCCGACGGACGAGGCGAAGGCCTCGGGCGTCGTGGCCACCTGCAAGTAGCCCGACTCGGCCCGATAGCGGTCCCCGTCCCAGGCCACGTTGACGCGCAGGTCCGCGCTGAAGTCCACCTCACCCTCGACGAAACGCAGACCGGCCAGCCGTTCGCGGACGACGACGTCGCCCTCGGCCAAGAGCTCCCGGAGTTGCTCGATCACGGCCGGATCCACTGCGCCATCGCGCGCCGGCTCGAACGCGGCCACGCCGCGCCCCTCGCTGCCGTCGTCGGGCTGCAAGACGAAACCCGCCGGCCAGTCGTTAACGCCTGCGGCCACGAGAGTCGCGGCCAGTGTCTCGGTAGGGGTATGCGCCGGCAGGACGAGGGTGGCGGGCGTGGGCACTCCCGCAGCCGAGAGCGCGCGAAAGGTCTCGGACTTCCTGTCGCAGGCGTGTGTCGCCTCGGGGTGGTTCAGGGGATAGGCGAAGGCCAATCGCGCTGCGAGCGCCGCGTGACGTTCGAGTTCCTGCCGGCCCCCGAGATAGAGGAAGTGGACGCTATCGAGGGACAGCGGTCGGACAAAGGAACGCTCGACAAACGCGCCCGACCGGGCATCGACGAAGAGGGCGCGTCGGGCCTCGCCCGCTGACGTCAGCCAGTCCTGATGGACGCCGAGGACGTTGAAAAGCGGCCCGCCGGCGCGGCCCGCGTTATGCCAGCCGGCGTCGAGCAGCAGCGGGTAGAGCTCGTTGGCGAAGCCCAGCAGCTCGCCGCAGACGACCGCGTGGTTCCAGGCGCCGGGCAAGACGGACGCTGTCTCGAGCTCGTTCATGGGCACGAGGCCCAGCGTCAGCTCGGGCGTGACGGGCGCACCCGCGAGGCACTCGAAGGCCGTCTGTGCGACACGCAGCAGCCACTCGTTCCAGGCCGCGGGGCCTGCCGCCTGGGCGCGCACCGCGGACAGCGCCTCGGGACCCGCCTGCGGGTGCTGCGCGAGGCGCGCGAGGAGCGGCCCGTCGACGAGGGCCAGCACGCGTTCGAGCGCCGCGCTGACCGTACGTCGCGCCTCTTCGGCCAGGGCCTTGTCGCTGGCAGCGAAGCGCCGCCGGATCTCGCGCCGCGACCAGGTCGCGGCCTCGGTCCGGACCACTAGCAGATGGCGCAGGGCGACACCGAGCGCGTCGGGCCCGTGGGGCACAGCACTGCCGGAGTACGCGTCCGAGAGCCCGTCGAGCGCCTCGCGCCAGGCAAGGTCAAGCGGTGCGAACGGCCCGGTTGTCGGGACGGTGGTCGCCATGGAAGCTCGGCCCTAGCGTTTCGGCCAGCCCTCCCCGAGATTGGCGCGCAGGTACTCTTCGCCGGCGAGGGCGAAGTTCCTGAGCACGATTCGGTCGTCGTGACCCACCGCGTCCCAGTTGAAGGGCCGCCCGTCGCGGGCCGCGTCGCGTCCCTCCCAGTGCTCCTCGCGCAGGTTGAAGCGGTCCCAGAGGCCGATGCCGACGTTCGGCTCGAGGTGAATGAAGCGCCAGCCGTTGATCTTGGCCTCGAAGCGGCCCTGCCCGTCCTCGAGCACGATCCGCGAGCCGATGCGCGTGCCCTGCGCGTCGTAGATGGGCTCGATGTCGGCCACGCGGCCCTCGCGTTCGAAGACCGGCGTCACGAGGTAGTCGAGCATCAAGTAGCCGGGCCAGCCGTACGAGACGCCCCTCAGGTCCTGGCCCGCGGGCCGTCCGCGACGTTTCTCGAAGGTGGTCGCGTAGGATGCCGCATAACGATCGAGGGCCTGCATGACGAGCGGCACCTGCCCGGCCAGGCCGCTAAGGATCGCCTGGCGGTGCTCCGGCTGGATGAACTCGGGGCGCAGCGGCTCCAGCGTCCCGCCGCGACCGACATTGGTCGCGACCTGCAGGCTCGAGAGCGCGATCAGGTGCGTGAGGTCGTACGGCCGTCCGGGCGCAGACGACGAGGCGATGATGCGCAGCGAGCCGTAGATCGTCGAGCGCGGGTAGCGGTCGCGCTGGACGGCCGTGTTCCACTCGACGATCTGACGATCGACGAAGTGGCGCAGGTACTCGGCGCTAGCCCAGAACTCGGGCGTCGTGCGCGCCGCCTCCTGGATGACCATGTTCTGCTTGACCGCCCGCTCATAGACGAAGAGGGCAGCGGCCAGAAGCTCCGGTTCGTTCCAGGTCCCCTGGCCGCGCCCGACGTCGAAGACCTTCAGGTTGCGCGCGCCCGACTCGGCCGCGCCCTTGATGAGGATGATCGGGTGGCGTTCGGCAAGACGCCGGAGGCCCTCGAACCCCTCGCGCCCGTCGACGATCTGGCGC
>PMCG01000246.1:0-8939 GCA_003155335.1 Acidobacteriota bacterium | reverse complement strand
CGCGCCTCGGCTGCCGAGGCATCGAGGCCCCGCTCGCGGACGAGGGCCGCGACAAGCTCGTCGCGCGAGACGTAGAGGTGGCCGCTCGTGATGCGACAGGTCGGGCGCTTCGCGCCGTCCTCGGGGGCGAAGGTCCCGTGGCGCGTGACGATGATGTTGGCGCCCGGACGACCTTCAGCCTCGAGCGCGCGCGAAAGCGTCGGGCCCTCGCGGAAGGCGCGCGAGATGTGAGTGCGGCCGACCGGGAAGAGGAAGACCAGGTTGACGCGTCGCTCGGCACTGATCAGCGCCGGGTCGAAGGTCGGGAAGACGACGGGTATCGGGAAGCCGTCGTTGCGCCAGAAGGCCGCCTCGCGCAGCTGGTTGTAGGCGCGCCAGGCGCGTTCGACGTCCGAACGGCCGTCGGCCCCGATCCCGGCCTCGACGCGGCCGTCGGCGACGTTGCCGAGCAGGGCGTCGCGTTCGGCCGCCGGCAGCTCGCGGAGCTCGGTCAGCTCGGTGAGCAGCAGGCGCACGTAGCGGTAGAGCCAGGCGTGGCGTTCGACCGCCAGGGCGTAGAGGCGTTCTTCGCCCAACCGGTCGAAGCCGCGGCCGTGCTCGACGCCGCGTACGTAGTTCCACGGCAGGTAGAGACAGTCGTGGTCGTTGAGCGTCTCGGCGAAGAAGACCGCCACGTCGTCCCAGAAACGNNTCGAAGACGATCTCGCGTCCGCCGTAGAGGGCCGCGATGTCGCGCAGGAACGTGGCGCGTCCCGCCTGGTCTGCCGCCGGCATCAGCTCCTCGACCGCCGCAGTCAGGCCGCGCCGGGCGAAGGCCAGGAAGCGGCCGACCCGGCGATTGACAAGGGCGCGCTGCCCCGCTCGCTGGCCGGCCGGGGTGCTGACGAGCTCCCGCACGAGGTTGAGGAATGCGTCCAACTCGGCGAGNNAGCTGGCGGGCCCGCAGCGCGCGCCGCCGTTCGCGGGCCTCGGCCTCGCTGGCGTGGACCGCCTTGGACGAGCTTTCGCGGCCGAGGACCTGCTCGAACTCGGCGACCTCGGGAACGAAACGCGGCCGCGCCAGGACGCGGACGGCCGCGTCGATCCAGGCCGCATGCGCGGTCGACGCGCCGGCCGCGGGCACCAGACGGGCGAGCGCTCCTTCGAGACGCCGACGACGCTCGGCGATCCGCTCGCGGCCTTCACCCGCGACGACGTAGCTGCCGCCGAGTGCGAGCCAGGTCCCGAAGTCGAGCGTCGAGAGATCCGGAGCGCTTGCCAGGCGCGCCAGCGCCTGGGTGACGATGCGGTCCTGCGGCTTGTTGCGCTTGTAGCGCCGCGTGCGCTCCTCTTCGGTTACCGCCTCGAGNNCGGTCGACAGCATCGAGGGCCGTCGCGAGGTCTGCGGCACGCTGGCGCTTGGCGCCCATCTCGGCGCGCAAGCGGGCCACGACGTGGTCGCCCAGGCCGATGGCGCGGTAGCTGCCGCGTCCCGCACCCGCGAGGGCGTCGCAGGTCGCGAAGAACAGCATGATGTCGCGGTACGTGAGCATGCGGCTGCCGCGGCCCGAGATCCCGTCCGTCAGGGCCAGGGCGCTCTGCGGGTTGCCCTCGAGCATGAGGGCGATCAGGCGCGGCGGGTCGTCGATCAGGCCCGCGAGCTCCTTGAAGGCGATTGAGGTATTCACGACGTCGGCGCCCTGCACCGCGGCCTCGTACGAGCGCGCCGGGCCGAGAAGGCGCAGGACCAGGGCGTGGATCGCGCCCGTCAGCGGGACCTCGAAGGTGTCCGCGCCGACGCGGTAGAGCAGGACGCTCCGGAGCAACACCTCACGCGTGGCGGGCGGTAGCTCGCGGATGACCGTCCACTCGGCCAGGCGCCCGCCGTAGACCTCGGCGTTGGCGCGCATCTGCTCCTCGCCGAGACCGAGGTCGCCGAGCGCCTGCTGTGCGCGGTCCGCGATCTGCGTGAGCTGCGTGTCGTCGGTGTAGTAGAAGACGTCCTGCGTCGAGGCCATCGTCGTCGAGACGAGGCGAATGTCCGACGGCGGCGCCAGGCGCGGGAACTTGGCCGCCAGCTGCTTCTCGATCTCGGGCTGCCGCGCCGCGTCAAAGCCATACGTCTCGTGGATGCGTCGCGCCAGACGGCGCCGGCGATCGAGCAGCTTCTGCCGGCGCTGGCGCTCTTCCGAGCCCGCGGGCAGCCGCTCGATTTGGACGGCCTCGCTCTCGAGCGCGGCGAGCGGCGTGTAACCCTGGGTCATCAGCAGGACGAGGTCCTGACCTTCCTCATCCAGCGAGTAGGTCAGGTGCTCGCCGGTCTGGGCCAGGATCTCGAAGATGCGGATGCCGCCCGAGTAGCGGATGTCCTGGACGGTCTTGTACTCGGCCGGCGTGACGACCCGGCCCGTACCCGCGCGGCCGGCCTCGGAAAGGGCGCGCGCGATCAGCCAGGCCTTGTAGAAGACCATGAAGCGCTGGACCTGCTCGGCGCCGATGATCATCTTGCCGACCGCCCACTGCGCGGCCAGGTTGGCGAAGAGGCGCGGCCCGGCCGTCACCTCGTGCCAGGGCTGGCCCAGGTGTTGGATCGCCTCGGCGATCTTGCTGATATTGAAGACGAGCACGTCCTCGTCGCGCTGGTGGCGGAGGCCGACGTAATCGGCCAGGCACTGGCGCAGCTTGTCGGGCGCGAGCAGCTTCTCGCCGACCCAACGCTGCCAGGCGAAGTCGGTCTCGAAGTCGCCGTAGTGCAGGATCGCCTCGCGCGCCAGGGCCATCACGGCCGCGTGCATCGCGGCCGGCACGCCCATCTGCCGGAGCTTGGTCTCGTTGCGCAGGCCGAGCACGAACGCCAGGAACAACCCGTCCTTCGGCACGCAGTAGCCGCCGTACCCTTCCGAGGCCGCGGGCGTGCCGCGGTCGGGGTCGTGGCGCAGGGCCATCTGGTCGGCCATCAGCTGCTGATCGCCCTCGTCGACCGAGTTGATCAGGAGCGCGACGGCGTTGGCGAAGGCCTTGCCCGCCGTCATGTTGGCGTTTTCGCTGGTCTTCTGGATCTCCTGCCAGGCGAGCGCGGGCCGCACCTCGACGCCGGCCTCGTTGATCAGGGCGTAGAAGTCGCGCCCGGCGTTGCAGGCGGCCTGATCCGCGCCGCCGACCCACTGGTTCCAGCGCACGATGGAGTCCATCTCCTCGGCGCCCAGGTCGACGCGGCTCGGCGTGTAGAGCAGGTTGTAGCGCTTCTTGCCGCCGACCGCGCGGAAGTTGTAGCGCGGGTCCTCGGTCAGGGCTTGCGCCCCGTGTGCGGCGATGACGGCGCGGCGCGCCATCGAAAGCGCGAGCTGCGTGTGGTTGCGGACGTAGTCGGCCTGCGTCTTGAGGATGTTGCGCTCGGGGAACTCGCGATCGAGGGCCTCGACGCGCTCCTGGCGCGCGAGCGAACGCACGAAGAACTCGAGGTCGGCGGCGAAGTCGGGGTCCTGCTCGATGGCGAGAGACGTGGCGGCGTCGACCGACAGGGAGCGCTCGGCAACCAGGGCCTCGATCTGCTGCTGGATCGCGCGGCCGTTGGCCTCGACGACCTTGGGCAGCGCCAACGCGACGAGCCGTTCGCGCTGGGCGACGATGAGCTCGCCCACGGACGGCGGATCGTCGACGTTGGTCCAATCGACACTCCGTCGCTCCTCGCGCTCGTCTTCTTCGATCAGGACGGCCAGCCGTGAGACCTCGTCGGCCACGGGACGGTGCGTCGCGAGGATCAGACCGACGGCCGCCGCACGCGGCATGCCGTTTTCGCTCATGGCCTCCTGGACGAGCGCCTCCATGCCGAGCTCGGCCACGGCCTTTTCGGCCAAGGTGGCCATACGCTGGCGGCGGTTGTCGAGACGCTGGCGGACCTCGGCTTCCCAGCCATGGGTGCGGATGACGTTGGCGAGGGCCATCTCGGTCTCGAGCCACGTCTGCACGTAGCCCTCGGTCATGCCCGCGGACTCGGTCGTCAGGACGTGCAGCGTCGAGAGCGGCCGGCGCCGGCGTTCGCTGAGGTGCGCGAGACGCGCCGCCTCGGCGCTCAGGCCACGCTCGTCGGCCAGGCGCGCTGCGGCGTTGCCATCGGCGACGAGACGCAGGGCGTTGCCTTCCACGGCCGAGCTGGCATCGAGTCCGAGCAGGACCAGGCGCAGCGTCTCGAAACGCGGGCGGTTCTCGCGTTCCATCGTCGTGCCGATGCGGTCGAGCAGGGCGTCCGCCGAAGCCGCGACCAGGGCGGCAACCGCGCCGACGTGGGGCAGAAGCCCGAGCTCGCGCAGCAGCGCGACGATCCCGTCCTCATCAAGGGCCTCGGCGCGGCCCGGCACCGCCTGGCGCGCGAGCCATTCACGCGCCACGGCCACGTGCTCTGTGTCGGCCACCTCGCGGCAGTTCTCGGCCCAGAACTCGGCGGCGTAGCGGAAGAAGGCCTCCATGCCGCGCTGATCGACCTCGGTCTCGATGCGCTCGACGAACGTGACCTCGCCGCCGCTCGTCACCGGGACCTTGACGATGCGCTCCTTGATGAACATCGGGATCGCTTCGATCCAATGCTGGCACTTCGAGATCCAGCTCACCTGGCGCGTCGCGCCGTCGGGGCCGTCGACGATCCCGTAGCCTTCCGAGGCGTAGCGGTTGTGGCCGCCCTTGCGCGTGAGGTCGCGCAGAGCCTCGATCTTGCCCGGGTGCGTGTCGCGGTTGGCATTGGCGAGCGCCAGGAGCTGCGTCTCACCGGGGAAGAAGCGCTGCTGCAGGATGAGGAAGGCGGCCGAGCGACGCGGGCTGCCTTCGAGCTTCTCGCGCAGCTCGGTGGTCAGGACGAAGAGGCCGGAGAGCTGGCGCGAGATCGCGGAGAGCGCCTCGCGGAAGTGGGCGAAGCCCTTCCGTCCGGCGAGCCTCTCGGAATCGGCCTCGCGGGCGGCGTTCAGGCGGCGCGTGCGTTCCGACTGCAACTCGCGTAGCGCCTCTTCGAGGTGCCAGAGCGCGCCCTTGAGCTGCGCATAGGAGACGGGGCTGGCCTGGCGCACGAGCTTCGTGACGCGCGCCACCTGCGGGCCGAGCTCCGGCAGGTCTGCTGTCTCGGCTTCCAGCCGCGTGCAGAGCGGATCGAGGCCGGCACGTTCGACATAAGTCGCCGCGGAGAGGAGCTGCGTCTGGTTGCCGAAGGCGCGCGAGATGCGTCCGCAGACGATCATGCGGCCTTCGGTTTCGATCTCGGCGCTCAGACGCTCGATGTTCCGGCCCTCGAGACGGCGGTCGTAGGTCGCGGCCAGCTCCTGGTGGACCAGGCGGCGTTTGGCGTCGATGTCCTCGCCCTCGCGCTCCTCGAGCAGGGTGAAGATGCGGCGCTGGTCGTAGGGCAGGTCGACCAGATCCTGTCCGAGGATCCAGGTCACCCACTTGTCACGCCACTTGATCGCCGCTTCGAGCGCGGCCCCCGTGCCACCGGTGGCCGCACGTGCCTCTGCCTCGAGCTCGCCGAGCGGCCGCTGGAGTTGCGTAGCGATCGCCAGGCCGTCGACTTCGAGGGCCAGCCGTCCGTCCGTGGCCGACTGCAGGAAGAGGTCGAAGGCCCCGCTCGCGTCGATCAGCGACGACCGAAGCAGGGTGTGCAGGGCCGCGACCGCAGCGGGCCGGCGCGTATTCAACAGGATGTGAAAGTCCAGGACGCGATGGAGGGCCTGGCGTTCGTCAGCGCCGCCGCGGCAGGCCGCCACGAAGAGGTGGGCATAGGCGGAGAGCACGCCGAAGCTCTCGATCGCCACCGGTCCCCCCGGGACGCCTGCGCCTGCGGCCGCAGGCGCCGTCAGACCACCGGAACCCGCCTCGATCCGAAGTTGTCTGACCAGCTCGGCATCCAGCATCACGACACTACGTGCTGGGTCGAGCTCGATGAACCGCTCTGCCCCGGAGACCAGCTCCACCGCGAGCCCGTCGAGGGCCCGCAGGGCCTCGCCGACGAAGGGCGTCGTGGCGCAGGACTGGAGCAGGGCTAGGCCCAAGGCGCTGTGGGCAGCGCCCGCTCGTTGGGCCTCGGCCGAAGTCGCAGCGCCCTCCAATCGCAGCTCGGGACCGGCGGGCCCGAGCACGTAGCGCCCGCGCGCGAGGGGCTTGGGGGCCTGCGCGGCGGTCAAGCGACGCGGGTGGCGACGGGACGAGGGAAGCGCCTCGGGCTCAGAGAGCCGGACGGGTAGGGCCTGCCGCCGGTGCTGCGGATTTCCAAAGGTATGCGCTAGTGGATATTCCATATTCTCGGGAGAGTATCCAAGTGGTAAGACCACTTGTCAAGTGGTCAACGGGTCCTCCATCCCCCGTCGACGACGAGGACGTGNNTCCCCCTCCGCGGCTTGTGCGGCTCGCGCCAGATTGAGGTGCTCCGCCATCTCCGCCCGCGCCCGTTCGACGTCCTTGTCGCGAACGGCCTGATAGATGCGCCGGTGCATCTCGGCCGACTGCCTGAGGTCGCGAGCGCGCCCCACTGTCGGCCGGCGTTGCTGCCAGACGAGCGAGCAGATCATGTCGACCAGCGCGGCGAGGACCCGGTTGCCTGAGGCAGCGGCCACAGCCCGGTGGAAAGCCAGGTCGTGGACGAGAAATCCCGGCGGATCGTCGAGAGTGGCGAACATCCCGGTGACCTCTTCCGCCATCGCCGCCAGGCGTTCGCCGAGGGCACGTTCGGCGGCGAGGCCGGTCGCGCCGACCTCGAGGACGCGCCGCGCCTCGAACATCTCGTCGCGCGTGAAGCCATGGAGCGCGACCAGGAAGCTGAGCGGCTCCGTCCCCAGGCGCGGCGGTCCGGCGGTGACGAAGGTCCCGGCGCCGTGGCGGGCCTCGACCACGCCCATCGCGGCCAGCGAGCGCAGCCCCGCTCGCACGGTGGGTCGACTCACGCCGACCTCCTCGGCCAGCTGTCGTTCCGGGGGGAGCTGGTCGCCGGGCGTCAGATTGCCCTCCTCGACCAGTCGCGCCACGTGCCGCACGACCTGCTCGGCAGCCGCACCGTCAGCCCTGGGCGCCCTCGCCACCTTCTCGCCGCGCTTCCTCCGGGAGTCCGCCATTGGCCCGCCTCCTGACGTCGCCCCTGCGGGGTCAAGATACCTCACTGAGGGCCGATTGATGGAAGGATACCACGTCTGGATTGACATCTAACCGCGGCGGCACGATCATTGGCTTGACCAATTGTGGGGCAGCGAGCGGTATCGCCCGACGCGGCCTCTTCGGAGTACCGACAGAACCATGAGCTACATGCCACTCGACCTGACTGACAAGGTGGCCGTCGTCGTCGGCGGCACATCGGGCATCGGCCGTGCGCTCGCCGACGGTCTGGCCGAAGCCGGGGCCCACGTCGTACCCACCTCCCGAACGCTGGAGCACGTGGAGGCCGCCGCCCACGACATCGAAGCGCGCGGCCGCCGCACGCTGCGCGTCGCGTCCGACGTCACCCAGCGCGCCTCGCTCGACGCCCTAGCGGCAGCGGTGCATCAGTCCTTCGGCCACGTCGACATCCTCGTCAACTGCGCCGGGACCACGCGTCGCACACCGACACTGGAGCTCAGCGAGGAGGAGTGGCACAGCATCCTCGACGTCAACCTGACTGGCACGCTGCGAGCCTGTCAGGTCTTCGGGCGCGGCATGCTCGAGCGCGGCTGGGGGCGGATCGTCAACGTGGCCTCGCTCTCCTCTTTCGTGGCGCTTCACGAGGCCGCCGCCTATTCCGCCAGCAAGGCCGCCGTGGCGGCCCTGACGCGGTCGTTGGCCGTCGAGTGGGGATCGCGCGGCGTCAACGTCAACGCCATCGCTCCGGGCGTCTTCCGCACGCCGCTCAACCAGGCGCTGCTCGACGGCACGGAGCGCGGGCGTGAGTTCAAGCTCAGGACGCCGCTCGGGCGTTTCGGAAGAGTCGAGGAGCTGGCCGGTGCGTGTGTCTTCCTCTGCTCCGAGGCCGCCAGCTTCGTCAACGGTGAGGTGCTGGTCGTCGACGGCGGCTTCCTCTCCAGCGGGGTCAACCAGTGATCCGCCCGCTGGTGCAGAGGGACTTCCTGCTCGAGAGCGAGCCCGCGCGCGATCTGTACCACCGCTTCGCCGCGCGCCTGCCCATCATCGACTACCACGGCCACCTCCCGGCGCAACAGATGGCGGAAGGCCAGCGTTACCGTTCGATCAGCGAGGTCTGGCTGGGCGGCGACCACTACAAGTGGCGCGCCATGCGCAGCAACGGCATCGCCGAACGTTGCTGCACGGGCGACGCCTCTGACTGGGAGAAGTTCGAGGCCTGGGCGCGGACGGTCCCGATGGCGCTTCGGAATCCACTCTATCACTGGACGCACATGGAGCTGGCCGGCTACTTCGGGATCACGGAGCTGCTCACGCCGGAGAGCGCGCACCGGATCTACGAGCGCTGCAACGAGCGTGTGGCAGCGGCCGACTTCACCCCGCTGCCGCTGTTGGAGCGGTACAAGGTGGCCGCCGTGTGTACGACCGACGACCCCGCCGACTCGCTCGAACATCACGAGAAGCTGGCCCGCCGGTCGCAGCCCGTCACCGTCGTCTGCCCGACCTGGCGCCCCGACCGCGCCCTGGCCGTGCACGACCCCGAGGCCTACAACGCCTGGCTGGCGCGCCTCGAAAAGGCCGCCGACACCTCGATCGCCACGCTGCAACAGATGCTCGACGCCCTCGATCGGCGCCAGCAGGCCTTCGATGCCCTTGGCTGCCGCGCCTCCGATCACGGCGTTGAGACCCTCGACGACGACCCGGCGACAGAGGCCGAGGCCGCTGCCACGTTCGGCGCCGTGCGCGCCGGCCGGACGCCGGCGACGGACGCCTGCGCCCGTTTCCGCGCCTTCCTGCTGCACCACCTCGCCGTCTGCGACCACGCCCGCGGCTGGGTCCAGCAGTTCCACGTCGGCGCCCAGCGCAACAACAACACA
>PMCG01000212.1 GCA_003155335.1 Acidobacteriota bacterium | reverse complement strand
TTCGACGCGCGCAGCGGCTCGTCCGGATCGGCCACGCCGACGATCTACGTGTCCGCCGCCTCGACCACAGATCCCCTCTACCGCAGCCGCGACGCCGGCGCCACGTGGCAGCCTGTGCCGGGCCAGCCCCAGGGACTCATGCCGCACCACGCTGCGTTCGATTCGGCTGGCACGCTCTACGTGACATACGGCAACGGGCCTGGCCCGAACAACGTCACAAGCGGCGCGGTCTGGCGCTTGGATGTTCCGAGCGGGAACTGGACGGACATCACGCCGCTCGCGCCCAGCAGTGGCGACATCTTCGGCTACTCCGGCCTGGCGGTGGACGCCTTGCGCACAGGCACGGTGATGGTCACGACCCTGGACCGCTGGGCGCACAAGGACGAGATCTTCCGCACGACCGACGGTGGCAAGAGCTGGACCGCGATCGGCCCCAAGGCCGTGCGCGACAGCTCGGTGGCGCCCTTCCTCAACTGGGGCGCCAGCTCGGCAGCTCTGGGGCACTGGATCGGCGACATCGAGATCGATCCCTTCAACTCCGACCGCGTGCTCTACGTCACCGGCGCGACGATCTGGGCTTCCGACAACGCCACCGCAGCCGACTCGGGCCAGACGACGCACTGGACCGTGCGCGCCGCGAGTCTCGAGGAGACGGCCGTGCTCGATCTGGCCAGCCCGCCTTCCGGGGCCCACCTCATCAGCGCGCTGGGCGACATCAGCGGCTTCCGTCACGACGACTTCAGCGTGTCGCCGCGCAGCGGGCTGTGGACGAATCCCATTATCAGCTCGACAGACAGCATCGACTTCGCCGAGAACGATCCGGCATTGGTGGCGCGCGTCGGCCACGGCTGGGCTGAGCGCGGCGCGTATTCGCTGGACGGCGCCTCGACCTGGGCGCCCTTCCGCAGCTCCCCGGCGAGCAATAGCGAAGCCGGCTGGATCGCCGTCTCGGCGGACGGCGGCGCGTTCGTCTGGTCCCCGAGTCAGGGCGCGCCGCACTACTCCAGGGACCGGGGAACCACCTGGACGCCATGCGCCGGCATATCAAGCGCTGTGCGCGTCGCGGCTGACCGCGTGAACGCGCGCAGACTCTACGCGTACGATGCCGGGAGCGGCTCGGTCTACGCCAGCACGGACGCAGGCGCCACGTTCGTGGCCAAGACGAAGGTCACAGCGAGCGAGAACACTGCCATCCGGGCAACGCCGGGACAGGAAGGCCACGTGTGGATCGCGGCCGGCGCGAACGGCCTGCACCGTTCGGTCGATGGCGGCGGGCAGTTCACGAAGCTCGCCAGCGTGCAGGCCGCCGACACGGTCGGTTTCGGCAAGGCCGCGCCCGGCAGCAGCTATCCCGCCGTGTACCTCGTCGGCAAGGTGGAGAACGTCAGAGGCGTGTTCCGTTCCGACACGCAGGGCGCCTCATGGGTGCGCATCAACGACGATCAGCACCAATACGGCTGGGTCGGCCGCGCCATCACAGGCGATCCGCGCATCTATGGCCGCGTCTATCTCGCCACCAACGGCCGCGGCATTCCGTACGGCGATCCGTCGACGACGCCGTGAGGCGCACGTCCCTCAGTCGTGCGTCTTGACGTCGACGCCTTGCAGGCGGAACGAGAAGCTGTAGGAGTCCTTTGTCAGTTGGTACTCCGGGTGGACGCGCGGGTTCCAGGAGTCGTCGCCGCCTAGGCCCATCTGCTGCCAGTCGAGGCTCAGCGTCACCTTCCCGTCCTTCTCGATGACCTCTGTCTGCTTGGCCTTGAGAAGCGCGGTGTCGGTGTAGTCGTGCGCCGTGAAGTTGAGCGTCGGCGTGCCGGACACGCGTAGGCCCTGGCCGGCGTCATTGGTCAGCGTCAGCCAGCGGACATCGGCGCGATTGCCGTTCTCCTGGGCCATGACGTAGGGGAAGTGCAAGTCGGCGACGCGCGCCGTGTAGAGGCCGACGCGAGCGCTGGTCTTGCGGTCCCAATAGCTCTCATGCGGGCCGCGACCGTACCACTTGGCGTGCGAGAACGCGCCCGGGAGCTGCATCTGGAGGCCGACGCGCGGCAGCGGGGGCCATGTGCCCTGGAGCTTGAACGTGGTCTCGACGTCGATCGCGCCGCTCGCATCGAGCGAGTAGACCGTTTGCGCGACGATGGACGTCTGCGCACCGACCATCTCATTTTCGATGGTGACCTGCACGGTCCCCGGCGCGTCGCTCTTCACGCTGAGGGCCCGTGGCCGTCGCTCGAGGCGGTCAAGGCCTGCCTGGCGCCAGCGCTGTGCAAAGCCGCGCGCCCCACCGCCCTCGTCGTTGTCCGTGGGGACGCGGAAGAAGTGCGGGACGAGGGGTCCGGCGAGCAGCTCCGTGCCCTGGAAGAGGTAGGAGCTCAGGCCGCCGGTGCTCCGCTCAAAGACGGCGGTGAACGCAGGTCCGCTGACGGCGACGCGCTCGGGCGAGCTGACCACCCGCGGCTCGGGTCGCGACTTGGGTTGGCCGGACAGGTTCCCCGCCCGGGAGTAGAGCAGCTCGAACTGCTCGTACGCGATCTCATGGCCCTTGGGCGCCCACGGCGTGTCGCTCTTGAGATGTGCGCTGACGTTGAGGAAGTACTCGGCCGGGTTCCTGAACGCGGGTATCTTGGCGGGGAGCGCGATTTCCTGCGTCTGGTGAGCGGCTACGGCGGGCGCCGGCAGCGAGCCCTGCTGGAGGACCACGCCGTCCTCTATGACCTGCCAGCGCAGCTCGAGGCCGTCGAGTGAGACGAAGTCGTAGAGGTTCGTGAGGCGCAGCCGGATCCCGGAGGCCTGGTTCAGCTCGAAGCGGACGGGTTGAACGACGTGCTTGACCTCGTTGATTTCGGGCTGCGGCAGGCGTTCGGCGTTGATCAGGCCGTCGTTGACGTTCGCGCCATCGGAGTAGTTGATGATCTCCCACCAGGGCTTGCCGTCCTTGGCGATGCGCAGCGCTTGATCCACCCAGTCCCAGCTGAAGCCGCCTTGCAGGCGCGGGTACTTGTAGAACAGGTCCCAGTAGTCCTTGAAGTTGCCGACGCTGTTGCCCATGGAATGCGCGTACTCGCTGACGATCACCGGCCGCTTGGGGTCGCTCTGCATGCGCCGGATCACGTCGTCGATCCCGGGGTACATCACAGCGTTGATGTCAAAGGCCGTGAGCCCCTGCTCAGCCCCAGCGCGACGGCCCTCGTAGTGGAGCGGCCGCGTCGGATCGACGGCGCGGATAGCCTCGGCCATAGCAAAGTGGTTCGGGCCCAGGCCGGTCTCGTTGCCCAGAGACCAGATCACGATNNCTGTCCCACAGCGCGTGGCCCTCGACGTTCGCCTCGTCCAGGACGTAGAGGCCGTACTCGTCGCAGAGGTCGTACCAGAGCGGCTGGTTGGGATAGTGCGACGTGCGCACGGCGTTGATGTTGTTCTGCTTCATGAGCTCGATGTCGCGGATCATCGTCTNNGGATCGAACTCGTGGCGATTGACGCCCTTGAACTTGACGGCCACGCCGTTGATCAGAAGCAGGCCGTCCTTGATCTCGACCTTGCGGAAGCCGATGCGTGTGGCTAGCGCCTCGAGCACGGCGCCAGAGGGATCGAGCAGCTCAAGCGTCAGCGTGTAGAGATGTGGCGTCTCTGCGGTCCACAGCCGGGGCCGAGAGAATGCGTGGCGGACCGAGAGAGATGTGTCGGCATTCGCGGCAAGGCGTGCGGGTGTGGCCAGGGTATCCGCCCACACGATCTGGCCGTCCGGCGCAGCGAGGTTGAGACGGACCGTGTGCAGGGCCTGCTCTTGGGCCGATCGGTTGAAGAGTGCGATCGCCAGGTCGAGCTGCGCGTCCTGGTAGCTCGCGTCGAGATCAGTTGTGACCTTGAGGTCACGCACAAAGACCGTGGGACGTGCGATGAGAGACACGTCGCGGAAGATGCCTGAGATGCGCCAGTAGTCCTGGTCCTCCAGATAGCTTCCGTCGGAGTGCTCGATGACCTCGACGGCGAGCAGATTCGCGCCCGGTCGCACATCGTCGGTGACGTCGAACTCGCCCGGCGTGAAGGCGTCCTCTTTGTAGCCCACCTTGCGGCCATTGACCCAGACGTAGTACGCGGACTGGACGCCGCCGAAATGCAGGAACAGACGCCGGCCGTTCCAATCGGGCGGTACGGTGAATGCCACGCGGTAGAGACCGACGGGGTTGTTGTCGTGCGGGACGTGCGGCGGGTCGGCCTTGAAGGGGTAGAGGATATTGGAGAAGAAGGGCTTGTCGTAGGGCCGCCCTTCCCTGGCCCCGACCACCTGCCAGTTCGACGGCACCGTCAGATCATCCCAGCCGCGCGCGTCAAAAGAGGGCAGCTCGAATCCCGGCGGCGCTTCGAAGGGGTTGCGAAGCCACTTGAACTTCCAAGTGCCGCTCAAGACGACGACGCGCGACGACCTGGCGACGTCGCGCGTGATCGCTCCGGCGCGATCCGCGAACGGCACGACAGTGGCGTGCGGCCGTTCGACGCCGATGGCGAAGACCGCAGGGTCCTCCCACTCGGGCGCGGCGCAAGCCAAGGTTCCGCAGCCCAAAAGCAAGAATGCCGTGCCCACCACTCGCGACCGACGTGATGTTCGCATGAGAGCCTTCCGCAAAGCGCGCACGAGAGCGCGGACCAACGAACGCCAGCCTGCGGAGCTTAACGTGTGTGGTCTCGCGATCCAAGCGCGCGTGTCCAGCCGTCCAACAGACGAAGAGGACCGCCGCGCACGCCACGTCCATGGGTTGCGCCTGTCCCTTGCCGAAGGTAGTCTGTGAGGAGAACTAGAAGCCCGATGTCGAGCCCAGCTTGCACCCTCGGAAAACGAAAGGCCCCGCGACCATGTTTCAGTTGACCGCCTCACTTACGCGTGTCCAGGCCCTGCTCGTATCGTTGGTCTTTGCCAGCCTCATGGCGAGTGGGAGCTCCTTCGCAGCAGAACCCGCGGGCGCTGCGGCGCCGTCGCGCACGGTGACCGGGAAGGTGGTGCGGCCGCCGGGTCCGGCTTGGGTGGACCATGCCGTCTTCTATCAGATCTATCCGCAGACGTTCTTCGACTCGAACGGCGACGGCATCGGCGATCTGCCGGGCATCATCGCAAAGCTCGACTACGTGAAGAGCCTCGGCGCGGGCGCCATCTGGCTGAATCCCTTCGTTGAATCGCCCTTCCGCGATGCGGGCTACGACGCCTCGGACTTCTACACGGTGGCGCCGCGCTACGGCACCAACGAGGATGCCCGGCGGCTTTTCGCAGAGGCGCACAAGCGCGGCCTCAAGGTGATCTTCGACTACGTCATCAGCTANNTACACCAACTGGTTCGTGTGGACCAACGGCACGTGGTACCCGGGCTGGGACAAGAACAGGTCCTTCGTCCAGGGCTACTGCGAGCGCGACGCGCAGTTCCTCTCCAACTTCTTCTGGCACCAGCCGGCGCTGAACTACGGCTACGCTCACCCTGACCCGGCGCAGCCGTGGCAGCTACCGACCGATCACCCCGACGTCCTGGCGCTCAAAGAGGAGATGAAGAACGTCCTGCGCTTCTGGCTGGAGATGGGCGCCGACGGCTTCCGGGCCGACATGGCCGGCTCCCTGGTCAAGAACGACGACGGCAGCGAGACGTCGAAGTTCTGGAAGGAGCTGCGGGAGCTGATGGACCGCGAGTACCCGGGCCGGTTCATGGTTGCAGAGTGGTCTGACCCCAAGGCGGCGACGGCCGGCGGTTTCCACGCGGATTTCCTGCACTGGTTCCCTGGCTACGACGACCTCTTCCAGAAGGACGCGAAGCGCGGCGGCCGCCAGGACGGCCACAGCTTTTTCGACGCGGATGGCCTGGGCGACATCAGCAAATTCCTCAAGATCTACCTCGACCAATACGATGGCAGCCACGCCAACGGCTACATCGCCCTGCCGTTCGGCAATCACGACATCCCGCGCGTCAAGAACAACGGGCGCACGGACCGCGACATCGAGGTGATCTTCGCCTTTGCGCTCACCATGCCAGGCACGCCGTTCGTCTACTACGGAGACGAGATCGGCATGCGGCAGCTCGACAATCTGCCGCACATCGAGGGCAGCTATGGCGGCCGCGCGGGCGATCGCACTCCGATGCAGTGGACCTCAGGCGTCAACAGGGGCTTCTCGATCGCCAGCCCGGAGCGGCTCTATCGTGCGGTCGACACGGCAGCAGATGCGCCCAGCGTAGCGATGCAGGAGAAGGATCCGAGCTCACTTCTGAACAAGGTCAAGGCGCTGATCCGGCTGCACAACGACGAGCCAGCGCTGGCAGCCTATGCCGAGTTCGTGCCTGTCTATGCCGAGAAGGACAAGTACCCCTTCG
>PMCG01000090.1:278-4262 GCA_003155335.1 Acidobacteriota bacterium | reverse complement strand
GTGCGAGAGGTCGAGCGTCGCGTGGCGCTCGCGCGTGCACCGGCGAAGGCGGCGAGCCGCGGCAAGGACGCCAACACGCGAGCCGCCGAACAGCGCCTGAAGGCAGCGCTCGGAGCGCGTGTCGAGATCGCGCGTCGCGGCCGCAGCGGTCAACTTCGCATTGCTTTTGCGAACGAGACGGAACTCCAGCGTCTGTTCGAGGTTCTGCTGCGCGCGGGCCGCGGGCGCCAATAGGCGCTATCGCCCGAGAAATAGGGAGGCGCGATGTTGAAGGTTCGAGGGCTCGCGGCGGACGAGATCGACGGCTTCATCGATGAGGGAACGGAGTTCCGCGGAGAGCTGCGTTTCTGCAACGTCTTCCGAGTCGACGGACGCGTGCGGGGCCGCATCGTCTCGGACAACACGCTGATCATCGGCGAGACCGGCGACGTTGAGGCGGAGATCGACTGCGGAACCGTGTCGATCAAAGGCCAGGCCAAGGGCCAGATCCGCGGTCGCCAGAAGATCGAGCTGCTCGCCGGCTGCCGGGTGAATGGGACTCTCAATACGCCGGCCCTAACAATCGAAGAAGGGGCGCTCTTCCAAGGCGACTGCGACATGCACGGCTTAACGCCGGGGGTGCCAGACGCGACGCTTCCCCCGACGCGCAATCCCAACAAGCCCGAAGCTTGATGATCGCGCATGCCGCAGGCGTGCCTGAGAGCACCAGCTGTCTGCTCTTCGATACGCAGATCTCGGGCCGGCGCCTACTCGCGGCGCCTCGCGGCGCAGTGCGTAGCACACTCGAGGCCTTTGCTGACGCCAGGGCCGTCGGCCGTGTCGCGCGCGCGGGGTCGGTGTCGAAGCCTGAGCGCCATCAGGACTTGTCAAGGACTTTGACTCGTCGAAAGATGCCGTGGTAGCCTGTGACGGCGCGTGCGTGATCGGTCGCGCACGACCCATCAGAACGGTCCCCGTGCTCAGGCAACCTACTCGTCGCCACAGTCTATGGCCGCGCCCGTCTGAGGCACGAGCCCCTCTCTGCGCGCGGCTCGCATGAAAGCCCACTCGGAGACGGTTGCTCGGCGGCTGGCGCAGGCGTTGCTCGACGTGGCGATCGCGAGTCCCAGCGGGCCGGCACCTGCGCTGCAGTGTCTTGCGGAGAGCCGCCAAGTCTTGGCGCAGTGCGCGGAAGCGCGGAAGGTCCTTGAACACCCGCTCGTGCCAGGCCCTGCGAAAGAGGCGATCCTCGCGGCGATCACGCGTGACACAGGCGGGAGCGCGCCCGTGCGGCAACTTCTGCGAATCCTCGCTGCGCGACAGGCGCTGGGCCTCTTGCCGACTATCGAGGCCGGCTTCCTCGCGCTGTGGAACGCGCGGCGCGGCGTCGTTGCTGCGCAAGCCAGCTCCGCGACGCCTTTGGCCGCCGAAGTAGTCGAGCAGCTGCGCCGCGCGCTGGAACAGACATCGCAACGCAGCGTTGAACTAACGACGACGGTGGCCCCGGAACTTGTCGGCGGCGTCATCGTGCGCTTTGCTGGACGCGTCTTGGACGGCAGTGTGCGCGGTCGCCTAAAAGCACTGCGTGAACGCCTGCGACAGGCGGCCACACTCTGACGAAGGAATCGAACGGAGCCATGCAGATCAGAGCCGAAGAAATAGCGAAACTCATTCGGGAGCAGCTGGGCGATTTCCGCGCGCGAGTGGANNGAGGAGGATTCCGTCGGCGCGGTGTTGCTGGGCGACTCGGACAAGATCCGTGAGCGCGATGAGGTGCGCCGCACGCGGCGCATCGTGTCCGTGCCAATCGGCGAGGCACTGATCGGCCGCGTCGTCGACGCACTCGGACGACCGCTCGACGGCAAGGGTCCTGTGACGACTCAGGAGTTTGGCCCGATCGAACGTATCGCGCCAGGCGTGGTCGAGAGGCAGCCGGTGCGCGAGCCGCTCGAGACCGGGATCAAGCCCATCGATGCCATGACCAACGTCGGCCGAGGGCAACGCGAGCTGATCATCGGCGATCGTCAGACCGGCAAGACCGCGATCACCCTGGACACGATCATCAACCAGAAGGGCAAGGGCGTCATCTGCATCTACGTGGCCATCGGGCAGAAGCGCTCAACCGTGGCGCAGGTCGTCAAGACGCTGGAAGAGTTCGGCGCGATGGACTACACCATCGTCGTCTCGGCCACGGCCTCCGAGCCGGCGCCGCTGCTCTACCTGGCTCCGTACGCCGGCTGCGCGATGGGCGAGTACTTCCGGGATCGCGGCCAGCACGCGCTGTGCATCTACGACGACCTCTCCAAGCACGCTGCCGCCTATCGCGAGATCTCACTGCTCCTGCGCCGTCCGCCAGGACGCGAGGCCTTCCCCGGCGACGTCTTCTATCTCCACAGCCGCTTGCTCGAGCGCGCGGCCAAGCTCAATGACAAGCGCGGCGGCGGCAGCCTGACGGCTTTGCCGATCATCGAGACTCAAGCGGGCGACATCTCGGCCTACATCCCGACGAACGTCATCTCCATCACTGACGGCCANNCCCGCGATCAACGTCGGCAACTCCGTATCGCGGGTTGGCGGCTCCGCGCAGGTGAAGGCGATGAAGTCGGTGGCCGGCCGCCTGCGCATCGACCTCGCGCAGTTCCGCGAGATGGCGGCGTTCGCGATGTTCGCTAGCGATCTCGACAAGGCGACGCAGGCGATGCTCGCCAAGGGCGAACGCTTGACCGAGATCCTCAAGCAGGATCAGTACAAGCCGCTCCCGATGGAGAAACAGGTTCTCATCATCTTCGCNNGAGCAGGAGCTGTACCTCTTCTTCGAGACGCACCACGCCGACATCCTGAAGGACATCGCCGAGCGCAAGGACTTGAAAGGCGATCTGACGGAGCGCTTGCGCGCGGCGTTGGACGAGTTTGGCCGCGTCTTTCAGCCCTCAGCCGGCACCGCGGCAGACGGCGCCGCCGCCGCCGCAATGAGTCATCACGTGCCAGCCGACCAGAGCAAGATGCTCTCCGGAGCCGGAGTGCACATGGAGGCGGAGATCGAGGACCCCGACGGTCGGGATCAGTGAGTTTCATAGGCAACGATGCCAGCGCTGATTGACGTTCGCCGCCGCATCCGCAGCGTGCGCAACACGGAGCAGATCACGAAGGCCATGAAGATGGTCTCGGCGGCGAAGCTGCGTCGCGCACAAGAGGCCATGTTTTCGGCCCGACCTTACGCNNCTCGGCGCGGGCAGAGCACGCTGCTCATCGTGGTCACGGCGGACAAGGGCCTGTGTGGCGGGTTCAACGCCAACATCGTGCGCGCCGCACTGCGCTTTCTCGAGAAACGCCCCAAGGACAGCACGCGGCTGATGCTGATCGGCCGCAAGGGGCGCGACGCTCTGCGGCGGCANNTTCATCGACGGCACCTGCGACGAGGTGCACCTCCTCTACAACGAGTTCAAGAGCGTCATCCAGCAGCGCATCGTGGCGAAGCGTCTGCTGCCGATTCCGAGGCTCAAGGTCGCCAGCAACCAGATCCTGGCCGGCTACCTCTTCGAACCGGATCCGGCCACGATCTTCCAGCGTCTTTTGCCGCAGTACGTTGAGGTGCAGGTCTGGCACGCGTTTCTCGAGTCCGCTGCCGCTGAGCACGGGGCGCGCATGGCAGCCATGGATGCCGCCACGAACAACGCGTCGGAGATGATCGAGCGTCTGACGCTGCACATGAACAAAGTGCGCCAGGCGGCGATCACGAGGGAGATCATCGAGGTCGTCTCGGGCGCCGGCTAGCCAGCGGTGCTGGCCGGCATTCCAGCAGCATGCGCCTGGCACCACAGGGTGCGGAGAGAAAGAGCAGATGTCCGCAGAGAACGTCGGTCGTGTCGTTCAGATCATCGGGCCAGTCGTTGACGTGGAGTTCGAAAAGGGCGTCCCGCCGATCTACACCGCGGTGCGGATCGTCAGCGACGGCGCGCAGGGGGGTACGCCCCTTGACGTGATCGCTGAGGTGCAGCAGCACCT
>PMCG01000090.1:0-253 GCA_003155335.1 Acidobacteriota bacterium | reverse complement strand
GCCGGCAAGCGCTATCCGATCCACCGTGCGGCGCCGGCTTTCGACGAGCAATCGACCAAGCTCGAGATGTTCGAGACGGGCATCAAGGTCATCGATTTGCTCGAGCCCTACCTGCGCGGCGGCAAGATCGGGCTCTTCGGCGGGGCTGGTGTCGGCAAGACCGTCATCATCCAGGAGCTGATCTACAACCTGGCCAAGCAGCACGGCGGCGTCTCGGTCTTCGCAGGGGTGGGCGAGCGCACGCGCGAGGGCA
>PMCG01000064.1 GCA_003155335.1 Acidobacteriota bacterium | reverse complement strand
CCTTTGTCCAGCCCTTGCGACCAGATGTGACCGACGTATCCCAGGGGCGTCAGCCGGCCTGCCAGGAGCGTCGCGTGGTTGTACGTCGGCAGGCGCAAGATCACTGCGTGGGGCGGCGTCGTTTCGGCCAGCATTTCAGCGAACTTGATCGAGGATGAATCGAAAACGCGCTGCTCCGCCCGGCGCGTGACCATCCGCGTCACGTCAAGGGCGCCGGCGAGCGTCAGGCTCATGAGCAGGACAACAGATGCCGCGCGAGCGCCCCGCTTGCGATAGCGCCAGAGCCGCACGATCAAGAGCGCGAGCAGTGGAGTGGCCGCGACATAGGCGAAGAACAGGAACTTGATGTTGTCCCAGAGCCAGGGCGAGAGCTGGAGCAGGTTCGGCAGGATGAAACAGCCGGCAAACGGCAGCAGGAAGCGAGCCAGGTCGCGCGGCACGAGCCACTCACGTTCACGCCACACCAGGGCCGCCACAACCGCCGGGATAGCGAGACCGGTGTTGAAGAACCAGAACCACAGTGGGCCCTCGAAGGCCCGGTCCCAGCCGACGTGCCACTGCACGAAGTTCCCTGCCACTAAGCCTGTCCTGGAGAGGAGCCAATCGAGCTGCGGCGCGGCCAGGACGACCAGTGGGATGAAGAGGCGACTCCAGGCGCGGCCGTCCGGGAAAAGGAATGCCAGGCAGACCGCAGCTCCGACAAAGACCGCGAAGCTGTGCATGTGGATCAGCGGTAGAAGCCCAGCTACGCAACCGGCCGCAAGCATGCACCGTCTCCTCGTGGTCTCGCTCGACTCGGCACTCGCGCGCGCGCCCTCCCAGACCAGTGTCAGGGCCAACACGAACAGCGGCAGACCAAACAGGAAACCGCGCTGAGGAACCAGCAGAGTCGTCAACGAGTTGCCCCAGCGCAGTGCCCACACCATCCAGGGCACCTCGGCCCTTCCGAGGATCGTGTAGTCGTGTGGCAGCGCGCCGAGCAAGGGGATCACGCCGCGCTCGGTCTCGAGCGCATCGCGCGCGAGCATCCAGAACCCTAAGCCACCGCTCAGCAGCAGCAGCACCGGCACGAGCAGCGCAACGGCCCGGTCGCCTGTGAGGCGCCGAGCCCAGTGCACGAGCAGGGCTACCAACGCCCAGGCCAAGAGCAGATTCTCCAGCAAGAACGCTGCTTGAAGCGACGCGCCAGCGCGCATCAGCGCGGCAGCAACGAAGTCCACGAGGAAGGGATAGGTCAAGCGCTCGCCGGAAAGCTCCGGATGCTGAGGCGGGAAGTTGTCGCCCCGGAGGAAGGATTCGGCGATGCCGATGTGGAAAGGCAGATCGCCGAGGTTGTGGTGATCGGCCGTGTGGATGCCATCGTTGCGGACGTATACCGCACCTTCAAACACGACCGCCACGAACGCGGCCAGGGCGAGGAACACGAGGACTTCCCGCGGGCGGGCCCGAAGCTGACCGACCGTGTCGACCAGGTCCGCAGCGACTCGCGCGCGGCGCTCGGGTTTGCGCAGGAGCGCCAGTGGCGCCGCGGCCAGCGCTGTCGCGCCCAGAAGCGCGGCCCAGGTCAAGCCCAGACCGAGCGCAAGCACGAAACCGCCCAAGGCAAAGACGGCGAGCCCAACCACCGCGCCCGCAGCCACGCGCACGGGCAGCGGCGCCTGGTCCGCATCCCAGAGATACGTGGCCAGGGTCCCGCCGCCTATCACCGCCAGAAGGATCAGCGCCGTCATTTCCGGCGCATTCTACTCGACAGCGGCGAGCGCCGGTACCTCGGCCCTCAGGGCTCCTGCAAGCGCCAGCAGCGACTGAGGCCTCGAACCGCGCTCAGCGTGGTGGTCGGACCTGCAGGAACAGCTTCAGGTGCAGGTTGATCTGGGTGGTCCCTTTGTCGAGCGCGATCATGATCGGCACCGTGACGTCAGCCGCGCCTTTCGCTTCGGCAGCGTTGACGACGGCCGCCTGTGGCTGGGGCACAGGAGGGATGGTGTTTACCTTGGCCTGCGGAGGGCGCTCGGGAGCGGGCGCAGGCAGGGGCGCGGCGACAGCGGACTGCTTTCCTTCAAGTCCGAGAAACAGGCCCTCACCGAGCGGCTCGGGAGGAGGAGGACGCCGCGGCGCGATCTTGCGGCGGATCTCCTCGGCCTCCTGCGGCGAAGAGGCCATCGTTGCCCGCGGATCGACGCGCGGAGACGGCGGAGGAGTGATCGCTGGCAGCGGGCTGGCTCGATGTGGGCCCTCGTCGAACGCGATCTCCTCCACGTCCATCTCGTCTACAAAGAGATTGTCTTCCGACTCGGCGGTCACGTGGAGCTCGAGCGAGTCCAGCAATTCCTCGCCCTTCTGCGGCGTCTGTGCGATGTTCAGCGGCGGATGGCCGGGCGCGACTGCGGGTGGTCGCGCCTCAGCGACAGGGGCAGCGCGCGCAGGCAGCGGCTGCGGCACTGGCGGGTTGGAGACCCGTCCCCCGGGAGCCGTCGTGGGATTGCCGCGGTCGTCCACCGTGCCGTACCTGGCGGCCAGCGAGCGGAACACGAGGCTGGTCACGGCCTTCAGGGTCTCCTCTACGCCGANNGGTCGCGCTTGTTGTACTGCATGACCGTCGGGATCTCGTCCGGGTCGATCTCGTTGGCTTCCAGATTCTGGCGCAGGTTCTCCATGCTCTCGGTGTTTGCGTCGATCATGGCCTCCTGGCTGTCTGCCACGAAGACCACCGCGTCCGCGCCCTTGAGCACCATACGCCGCGTGGCGTTGTAGAACACCTGCCCCGGGACTGTGTAGAGCTGGATGCGCGTGCGCATGCCGCGGATCTGGCCCAGCTCGATGGGCAGGAAGTCGAAGAAGAGCGTGCGATCGGTCTCCGTGGACAGCGAGAGCATCTTGCCCTTGTTCTTGATGGGCACCTTCTCGTGCACCCACTGGAGATTGGTGGTCTTGCCGCACAGGCCGGGCCCGTAGTAGACCACCTTCGCAGTCAGCTCCTTCGTCGCATAGTTGAAGAGAACCATGAGTTAGGGGCATTCTATGTCTGGCGCACAGAACGAATCAACCGCGCGGCGCGGCTTGCGACGCGCGCTGTGCTCGGAGGAAGACCATGTTGAGCATTTCCATTGCGTGGCTGTTGGCAGCGCAGGTCGCCGGTGCCGCCCCAGCGCCGGCAGGCGAGGCGCGCGTGCCGCCCAAGGGGCCGGTAGTGATCATGGAGACGTCCAAGGGCCGCATCGTCATCGAGCTCGACCGCGCCCGGGCCCCGCTCACGGTCGCCAATTTCATCAAATACGTGCGCGGCGGCTTCTACGACGGCACGATCTTCCACCGCGTCATACCGGGTTTCATGATCCAGGGCGGCGGGTATGACCAGCAGCTCGTCGAACAGCCCACGCGACTACCGGTGCAGAACGAATCCAAGAACGGTCCCAGCAACCGCCGCGGGACAGTGGCGATGGCGCGCACGTCGGCGCCGGACAGCGCCACGGCGCAGTTCTACATCAACCTCAAGGACAACACCCAGCTCGACGGCTCGACGGCGGCGTTCGGCTACACCGTCTTTGGCGACGTGCTGGAGGGCATGGACGTCGTCGACCGTATCGCGGCAGTGCCGACGCGGGCCCGCGATCAGATGTTCGCCAATTTGCCGGTGGAGGCCGTGGTGATCAAGCGCGTGCGAGAGGCGCCGTCGTCCGGGCGCCCGGCGGCTCAGCCGAGCGCCTCACCCAAGCCAGCGGCGATTACAGCCCCGCAAACGCCTTGAGGAGCTCGTCGGCCTTGGCCGAGTCGATCCGCAGAACGGCTGCGTCGTTCGGTCGGCGCGCGTAGGAGACGCCCGCCTTCTGCCCCATCTCGACCCAGGTCGAGCCGGCTGGAGCTGCGTTCGATTTCGCCAGCCGCAACGTGATGCGCAGGGCCGGCTGGTCGAGCCCGTACGCGGCCGGTGGCTGTGGCCGATCGAGGAACTCGACGGCCTCGACGCCGCCGATCTTGAAGAGCGCGTCCTGAACGCGGTTCGTGTCGAGGTCCTGCGCGCTGGGCACGGTGCGCTTCCACTTGTAGACGTCGATGCCGCCCTTGTCCTTGCTCGTGCTGCGAGCGTAGGTCCTCGTCGCGCCGGCCACATCGAGGTCGAAGCCTTCGACATCGTAGACCGAGACCTCGAGCAGGCGCTTGGCGCGCAGCTCGGCCATGCCCTTCTTGAGGTCGTCCCCGAGGTGCGAGGGGATGATGGCCACGAGCGTCGAACCTGCCTCACGCGCGTAGAGCTTGCCCTCGGGCGCGGCTGAGCCGATCTCGAGCACCTGGCGTTTGCCCTCGGCCAGGCCGAGGGTCACGACGCGCTGCGGCCGATCCAAGCCGAAGACCTTGAGGTTCTTGGCAGGATCGGCAGCGATGGCGTCCATGCGCAGCGACTCGATCGATCCGAGGAGGCGATCAACGCCCCAGCGATCGGCAGCGGTGGCCAACGGCTGCGTGAGCGTCCAGGCATCGTGCTCGCCCTTGGCCGCGGCGTAGCTGCCCTCGGGCCCGACGACCTCCAGAGACTTCACCGCGCCGCGCTGGACGTGAAGCAGATCGCGGTCGCGCAGGTCAAAGGGCTTCTTCTCGAACGTGCCGCGCAGGTAGCTCGCGATCGTGAAGACCCGCGGCGACGTCGTCAGCTTGGCAAACGTCTGGTCGCGGCCAGGCACGTCACTCCCGAGGGCGAGCGACTGCGCTTGGCTCGCCCCTGCGACCCTGAAGCCGACGGTCAGGCGCGGCGTGGCCAGGCCGTAGTCGGCGAGGTTGGTGGGGTTCTCGTTGGCGGTGGCGCTGGCTTCGAGCGAGACCAGGCTCCCCAGGAGACTGTCGACCTCGCTCGTGGCAGCCGGCGCGGCTTGCGGCAGCGTCAGCGCCCAGGCGCCGCCCTGCTTGACCAGCCGCATGGCCTCGCCTTTCTCAGGCGCGATGGTCAGCTCCTCGATCTTCTCCCGCTCGATGTCCTTGAAGACCTTCTCGCGCGCCTTGGGCTCTGGAGTCCCGCTCGCGGGCGCGTGCTTGGACTCGACGAAATAGGCATAGGCACCCAGCCCTGCCAGGACCGCGATCGCCGCATAGGTCTTCCAGAAAGGAGTCTTCATTCCCTCACTCCGTTCCCAGCGATGGGCACACTGCCATCAGCGCCGACGCCACCAGACGACGATGCCCCAAATCACGAAGGCGCCGGGCAGGATGATCACGGCGATGGCAGCGACCAGCCAGAAATCGCCGGAGCGCGGCATCAGGTTCAGTCGTTGATCGCCCGCCTCCTTGGGCCGGATCGAGATCAGGTCAGTGTCTTTGACCAGCCAAGCCACGATGTTCAGAAAGAGGTCTTCGTTTCCCGGCGAGGCGAGCAGCGCATTCGAAGCGAAGTCCGCATCGCCCACGACGACCAGTCGCGCTTCGGCCTCGGCCGGCTTCTCGCCCGCAGAGGGCGGAGGCGCTGGAGACGCGGCAGGCGCGGGTGTGGAGGCCTGGGCCTTGATCGTCGCTGCGACGCCGAACGCCAGCGGTCCTGGCCGCCCCTTGTCGCGATCGGGTTTCTTGAGCGTCAGGTCTGTCTCTGCCCAGGCGTTGGCAGAGGTCTCGAGGAACTTCTGCACGTTCACGCCCTCGACGGTGCCGGTCCCGGGCTGGACACTGCGCACTGTGCGGAACGAGACTGCCAGTCCCTTCATGTCGTTGGTGATCTCGTGCGGCGACAGGCGCCGTGTGCCGAACTCGACGGTCGCGGCAGGCTGGCCCCACGGCAGGCGCACCATCTCGATCAGCACGTCGGGAGCGATCTCGATGTTCCAGCCCTTGAGCAGCGCTGCGAAATCGGGCATGGGCGCGCGGAACTCGGGCTCCAGCAGGATCAGCGCCTTGCCGCCCTTCTTCATGTACTCGCGCAGGCGCTCGACGTTCTGCGGCGGCAGGTCGACCTTGGGTCCAGCCAGGACCAGCGCGTCGCACGTCGCGTTCAGATCGGCCTCACCCAGAAGTGACGCGGTGTCGACGTCATAGGAGCCGCCCTGAAGGGCCTGCCGCGCGCCGGCATAGCCCGCCGGCTCACTGTCGTCGAGACTCGGCTCGCCCTCACCCGTCACGAAGCAGATCTTTCTCTTCTTGTCGCGAGTGACGCGAATGAGCGCGTTGGTCAGCTCCTGCTCCGAGACGGCGTTGACGCGCTCCTGCTTTGAGCCGCGCTCGATCACCAGCTTCGTGCCCGCTGTCAGCCCGTAGCGCACCGCCTGGGCCGGATCCTTGAGCGGGTCGTTGAACTCGACCTTGAAGTGCGACGAATACGCCTGGTACTCGCGCAGGCGGTCCTTGGCCTCGTTGCGCTCCTCCTCGGCTCCGGGACCCTGGAGATCCTCGAAGTAGACCAGGTGCACGTCGTCCTTGAGGTTTGCCAGGATCTTCTTGGTCTGGTCCGACAGGCCGTAGCGCCGCTCCTTGGTGAGGTCCCAGCGGTTGACGTGGCGGTTGAGGATCCAGTTCGCGACAACGAGGATGCCGAGCATGACCAGACTGAGGGCGACCGCGTTGCCACCATGGCGGAGCTGCCGTCGGCCCACCACCCGTGCAATCGTCTCCCAGCGCAAGACGACATAGGACAAGAGCAGCGCGAGGCCGACGATGACGTAGTAGTTGGGTCGGCCCGGCAGGCGGCTGGCGACGAAGAACGGCGTCAGTAGGACCGCCAGACCAAGAGGCAGGATCGCGTCAAACCACTTCAATTGCCGCCACATGGGCTAAGCCCTCCAACGGTGGCTCTCCATGGACTGCCGCGCCAGGAAGAGGCCGAAGACGATGAAACTCAGGTAGAAGACNNACCCAAAAGACCAGAAACACGACAAAGGTCACCGTGCCCGCGACGATCTGGTTGCGCGTCAGGGAGGAGAAGAACAACCCAACGGCGATGAACGACCCGCCGAGTAGTAGCAGCCCCAGCGCGCCGGTGAAAAGCGGTCGCCAGTCAGGGCCCGCGCCCTTCTCGGCGTAGAGCCACAGGAGGCCGAAGTTGACAAAGGCCGTGAGGACCATCAGGCCGTAGAGGCTCAGCGCTCCAAAGAACTTCCCCAGGATGATCTCAAGGTCCGTGATCGGGGAGGTCACGAGCAGCTCGATCGTGCCCTGGCGCTTCTCCTCGGCCAGCAGCCGCATCGTGATCATCGGCATGACAAAGAGCGCGATGATCGCCATGTCGTAGAAGTTGCCCTGGATGATCCAGTCGTTGATGGACGGTTTGTAAGGACCCGGGCGCATGGCCATCTGTTGCGACGCCTGCAGGAACTGCCCGACGCGCAGGAAGTAGAAGACGCCCACGACGAGCGCCCACAGCGCAAGCGCGACATAGGCGATTGGGCTGACGAAGTACTGGCGCCACTCCTTCTGGACGATGTTCCCGATGTTTCTCAGCGCGGTCATGCGTTCACCTCCGCTCTGCCGCTCGCAGCGTCAACGGCGTCCGTTGTCGTCAAGTGCAGGAAGATCTCCTCCAAACTCATGCCGACCTGGCTGAGCCCCTGCAGGCCGAAACCCTTCTGGACGACCGCGCGCGCGACGTCGGCGCGCACGTCACGGCCGCCTTCGGTCTCCAGCTCGAACACGGCTGCGCTACCCTCCGCGGCCTTGGGTGCCACGCCCTTCACGCCCGGGACGGAGCGCAGCAGATCTGCCACCGCCCTCGCCTCGCCCTGCACCTCGAGGCGCAGCGCGGCTGTCCCTCGCAGCCGGTGCATCAGAGAGTCGGGCGTGCCCTCGGCCACGACCTTGCCGCGGTCGATGATGACCACTCGGCCGCAGGTCACGGAGACCTCGGGCAGGATGTGCGTCGAGAGCACGATCGTGTGCTCGCCACCCAGGCTCCGGATCAACTCGCGCGTCTCGATGATCTGCTTGGGATCAAGACCAGCCGTGGGCTCGTCGAGGATGAGGACCTCGGGGTTGTGCAGGATGGCAGCAGCCAGGCCGACGCGCTGACGGTAGCCCTTGGATAGACGCCCGATCAGCTTCGTGCGCACGTCGCCCACGCGTGTCTTCTCGATAGCGTCGTTGATCCTGCCTGCGCGCTGCTTCTTCGGAACGCCCTTGATCCTGGCGACGAAGTCCAGATAGGTCGTGACGTCCATGTCTGGATACAGGGGCGGAGTTTCCGGAATGTAGCCGACGCGCCGCTTGACCTCGAGCGGCTGTTCGAAGACGTCGAAGCCCGCGACGCGCGCCGTGCCCTCGGTCGGCGAGAGGTAGCACGTCAGCACGCGCATGGTCGTCGTCTTGCCAGCGCCGTTCGGCCCGAGGAAGCCCAGGATCTCGCCCTTGTTGACGGAAAAGGAGATCCCGTTCACGGCCGTGTTGCGCCCATAACGCTTGGTTAGGTTTTCGACCTCGATCATGGCTCTTCGCCCTCGTTGTCGGTTACGCCGCACGGTCTCCGACGCCCGCTCGGGACCACGGAGTCATTCGGTGCGGGTATTGACCTGACTGAGCCTCGCCTGGGCCGCTCGCGCCCCCGGCGCCGCGCCCACAAGCAGGCTGTGGTAGCGGCGAGGCAAGGTTTGTATCATAGGAACAAGCGTCCGTCGGTGTCAATCAAGCGCGCGTCCTCGGACCCCGCGTTGCCGGACACGGCCCCGACCGACGCCTGTGCTATGAGCTTGTCCCTCCCTACGGCGCTGCGTCGCCTGGCCGACGCCTTGTTCGAGGTCCCAGACCTCGGCGGCATCTGCCGGCTGCTCGCGCAGTCCCTACCTGGCCTCTTGGGCGTTTCCCAGGCCGCTGTCCTGGTCTGGAATCGGCGCCTCGACGCCTTCGAAGGGCTCATCCCTGGTAAGACGAAACTCCAGCCCGTTGAGTCGCAGCCCGACGCCACAATGCCGGAGACGCGCTATCTGCTCTCGGACGGGGTGCTGCTGGACACCGGCGGCGAGCGGGGTGAGGGCACGCTCCTACCGCTAATCGCCAGGAGCGGCATGATCGGGATGCTCGTCCTGGGCCTGCGGCGCAGGCGCCGCCAGCCCCCGTTTTCAGCACGCGAGGTGCAACTGCTGACGCGCTTCTCGGCACGCGCCGCCATGGCGCTGGAGAATCACGTCTACCAGCGCGAGCTGATCGAGTCTGAGCGCAGCGCGGCCCTGGGCACCATGGCCAGCATGCTGGCCCACGACTTTCGCGGGCCGATGACTGTCATCCGCGGCTACGCCGAGACGTTCCTCGATCCGAGCGTCTCTGTGGGGGAAGTCCGCGCCCGGGCCGAAGTGATTCTGCAGACGATCGACCGCCTCGACCGCATGGCGACCGAGACGCTCGACTTTGCGCGTGTCGGCGGTCAGTTGGCGCGCCGCCCGGTCGATCTCGGCACCGCCCTGGATCTGATCATCCGCGCGACCGAGCGCGAGCTGCCGGGGCTTACGGTCGTTCGCGATTTCGCTCCGCTGCCAGCGACCGCGGTCACGCTGGATATCGACAAGCTGCAGCGCGCCATCGGCAACATCGCGGCCAACGCGCGCGACGCCATGGGCGGCAGCGGACGCCTCGTCATCGCCGCCCGCATCGAGGGAGACGAGCTGACGCCGCTCATGCGACTTGTGCTCACTCTGGCCGACGAGGGCCCAGGCGTTTCCACCGAGATCCGCGAGACTCTCTTCGACCCCTTCGTCACCGCCGGCAAGAAGCGCGGCACCGGGCTGGGCTTGGCCGTGGCGCGTCGCTTCGTCGAAGATCACGACGGCACGCTCACGCTGCTGCCGCGGGACGATGCCGAGCCGGGACTGCCGGGCGGCGCACGTTTCCGTATTGTCCTGCCGCTGATGGCTGCGGCAGCCACGCCTGCGACACAGAAGCAGGAAGCCGCACAGCCGCTGAGTGTAGTATCGTCTTCCAAGAGATGACTGCGATGCCCTGCTCTCAGAGACCACGCGCCGATCGCCTGATCCGCTGCCTGAGCATGCTCGCTGCGGGGTTGCCGCTGCTCCTCGCCGTGGCCTGCGCCTCGGTGGACCCCAGCAAGGAACTGAAGGTCAGTGACCTCGAGACATACTGGGTCATCCAGTCAAAAGCAGGAGACACCACCTACATCTCGCCTGCCCTACGCTTCCGGATCACGAACGTGGGGACGCGCCCGTGGCGCGCGATCTACATCAGCGCCGCATTTCGCCTCGTCGGTCACAAGGAGGAATGGGGCAGTGGTTGGGCGCGCGTGCCTGCCCCGGGCAAGCTCTTTGCCCCTGGCGAGCAAGCGCTCGTGGTGATGGCGGCGCAGGAAGCTCGCTACCACTCCACCGGCCCGGCCGAGAGCATGTTCCAGCACCCCAAGTTCGAAGACGCCCAGGCCGAGGTCTACGCCCAGATGGCCGGCTCGAAGCAGACCAAACTGATCGAGACACGCATCGAGCGCCGCATCGGCGCGCGTAGCGTCCAAGACTACCTGCGCTAGGCGCTCTGGCGTGCCTGGCCGCGCAGCCCGGAGCGCGGGGGGAAGGTGCGAGGCCGAGACTATACTGAGACTCAACGTGACGACCGCTGCCCATCACACGCCTGCCAAGAAACCGCACCACAAACGAGAGGTCTACATCGACGCCTTCCGCGGACTGATGGCGCTCGTGATGGTCCAAGGTCACGTCTTCACGGCGCTGCTCGCGCCGGGACTTCAGGCCGACCCGCTCGTCGTCTTCCAGAACATCTTCCATGGCTCGACAGCGCCGGGCTTCCTCTTCGCCTCGGGTTTCGTCGCCGGTCTGCCTCGTGCGCCGCTCTCGCTGCGCGCCAGCCTCAGGCGCGGGCGCCGACTGCTGTTCATCCTCGGCGTGGGCTATTTCATTCACCTGCCGTACTTCTCCTTCTGGAAGTCGCTCGAGTCGTCGCCGCTTGAGCTGGCCGCGCTCTTCGCCTGCGATGCGCTCCAGGTGATCGCTCTCACGCAACTGCTCGTGATACTGCTGCAAGGGATCGCGGGCATGCGCTGGACGGTCCTGGCCGGGGCCGTGGCGCTCCTCGTGCTCGTGGTCTCGCCCTGGATCTGGGCGTCGAACGCGGCTGCCCACCTGCCTCCCGCGCTGGGGGCCTACCTCGACGACCACTCAGGCTCGCACTTCCCATTCTTCCCGTTCGCGGCGTTCGTACTCGCCGGCACCGTCGCCGGTGCGGTCATCGGGCGACAGGAACCGCGCAAGCGCCACCGCCGCCAGGTCCTCGCAGGCGCGGCGCTGCTCGTCGGCGGCTGGCTGCTGTCGTTTCCGCTCCAGTCATACGTGGATTTCTGGGGGCCGTCGCCCGCCTACAGTCTGATGCGCATCGGCGGTCTCGTGCTCCTACTGCGTTTAGTGGAGTTTGTCGCTGATCGTGAATGGCCTGGCGTCGGTGCACTGGCATTGCTCGGCCATGAGACGCTGCAGGTCTTTGTTCTGCACCTGGAGTTGCTCTACGGCGGCGTGCTCTGGCCTGCTCCAGTGCTCTCGCTCTGGGCAGGACGCCTCGGCATCGGCGCGACGGCGCTGGCGCTTTTCGCCATGCTCCCCGTCCTCTTCGTCGCTGCCTGGGCCTGGCACCGCCTGAAAACGCGGGCGCCGCGCGAGGCCTCGCTCCTGTTGGTGTTTGTCTCCACCTGGTTCGTCTTCGAGTACTTCACGCGCCCCTGGTGATGGCCGCGGACGGGCGACGCGTCACTGCCCCGAAGGCGGGGCGACCGGCTCGCAGCTTTCCGCTTGGTAGATCTTGCCGCCTGTGCCGAGCGGTCGGACCCTGAGCCGCACGAAGCGCTGAGACTGGCGCAGGAGATCGAGAGGACCGATCAGGACGTACTGCTGCTTCGTGACGAAGTCGTAGACCGACGTCACGACGAACGGCAGGGGCAGATGTTCGATCCCGGCATTGTCGACGAAACCCCCGAACGCCAGCAGTCGTTGATAGTCGGCGGGGCTCAGCCACGGCACGCTGGCCAAGCCCTTGCGAGGACTGTGCGAGACGACCACTGCTGGCGCGGTGCGGACGTCGACGACCATGTCCTCGCGCGCCGTGAGCCCTGCCAGCATCGACGCCGCGGGCTGCGGCCAGTGCGAGTGCGCGATCTCGGGTACGGCGATGGCAGCGATGACGATGAACAGTGGCAGGGCCACGGCCAGACCGAGGGCCGGCCGTTCGACGCTCGCTCCGGCCGAACCGGTCATGGACCGCCGTGGGCAGAGACCCAGACCGAGCGCCACGCCGAAGAAGGGATAAGTCACTGCCAGACCGCGGAAGCTGGCGTCACCGTAGACGATCGGCACGGAGCCCAAGACAGCCAGGGCGTAGGCCAGCCAGAACAGCCGCTGCCTTGGATCGCAGCGCCGTGCGAGAAAGAAGACGCCTGCGCCAGTCGCGAGGATCAGTGCTGCGAGACCGGCGGGCGACGTGCTGCCACTGGAGTCCGGCGGCGTCTCGGATTCGATCACGGGGCGCTGGAAGAGCGGGGCCAGGGTCATCGCGCCGGCGAGATTGGACGGCAGCTTGCCGAGGAACTTCCTCAGATTCGACGCAAGCGCGCGCACGAAATCGCCGGGGCGCTCGCGCAGGTTCTCGAACGTCTTCTCGTAGAGCCAGCGCGAGACCTCGCGGTCGCCCTGCGCGCGCATCGTCGCCTCGCCATAGTCTCGCAGGAACTGCCGATAGTTCGAGCCGCCGCTCAGGCCGTAGAGCGTGTAGGCCGCGTTGGCCGAGAGCGAGCTTTCGCCTTTGCCGTAGAGGACGTTCAGCGCGCCCGTCGAGAGCACCGCTGCGATGGCCGCGACGACCAAGAGCACCGCGGCCCGCAGGCGAGCGCCATGGCGCGCCACAGCGATGCCCCACAGAACGAATGCTGGCAGAACGAGCTGGGGGCCCGGGCGCGCTCCCAAGGCGAGCCCGAGCACGTAGACGCCAGCAGCGAGGACGAGCTGTCGTGTCATGGCCGCACGTGAGAACAGCAGAGCCAGCGCGCACGCGGCCAGTGTCACGCCGAGCGGCTCGGTGGCGAAAGTCGGGAGAAAGCCTGCGGTCAGTCCCAACGTCACTCCGCAGGTCATGAGCGCCGACCACGGACCCAGACGCGCTCCCACGACGCGGCCCAGCGCGAAGAGCGCGAGGCCGAAGAAGACGGCCTGGATCGTGAGCGCCCACGTCCCGTCACCACCGCCGGCGACAAGGCGTGCGGCCAGCCAGGCCGCCGTCAGCGGCCGACGCTCGCTATAGAGGCCGAAGTTGCCTTCGGACAAGAGGTGCAGCGCACCCTCGAGATGAAGCCGCGTGTCCTTCCACGGGATGTGTCCGAGCAGCGCGGCGTGCGCGCTCAGCGCGTCCGGTGGCCGCATCGTCCAGTGGCTCCACAGCGGCAGCAGCGCCACGACGATCGCGCCCACCCATCCCCATCGTGCGAGCGCCACGCCCAGGCCTCGCTCGCATCGGAGCCACTTCCGGCGTCGCGCGCGAGCTCCGCGCCAGCGAATCGCGAAGGACAAGAGAGCTCCGACAAGCGCCGCGGTCACGAGAACGCCTGGCACCGACGGCTGCAACTGGATCGCGGCCTCGCGCAAGGAGGGAGACNNGCGCGCCGCGCGTTCGACGGCGCAGCGTGATTATATGGCGCCGTGTGGTCAGGGGGCAGACGCCCCGGTCTCGCGCTCGCTCGCCAATGCTTCGATCGGCTCGGCGACAGAGAACTCTGCAACGATCACACCGGCCAGCATGACGCTGCCGCCCACCAGCACGGCTCCGCTGAGCGTCTCGCCCGCCCAGAGCCGCGAGAAGAGCGCGGCAAACACAGGTTCCAGCGAGTAGATCAGCGCCGCGTGCGTGGCGCTCGTGTGGCGCTGGAGCGCGATCTGTAAAGTGAAGTTCATGGCCGTGGCGACGAGCCCGAGGAACCCGGCCGCATACCACACGAACTCAGGCGGCGTGACGAGCGGCCGCTCTGTCGCCGACGCAAGTGCCATGGAGAGGGCCGCGACCACAGCGATCTGGATCGCGCCCAGCGGCAGGGCCGCGTGTCGACGCGAAAAGTGAGTGACCGCGAGGATGTGGCCAGCGAAGATGACGGCGCAGGCCAGGGAGAGCAGGTCGCCGCGCATGAGGTGTGGACGCGTCTGGTCAGCGGTCTCGCACCCGAACAACGATAGGTGACAGCCCCACGAGAGGATCAGCAGGCCGACGAGCCCGAGAGTGACGCCCAGCCACGCGCGCCCGGCAGGACGCTGCCCGAGCGCGAGGCCCAGCACTGGCACCAGCACCACGCACAGTCCGGTGATGAAGGCGGAGCGGGTCGGCGTGGTGTGGACCAGTCCAGCCGTCTGCGTGAAGAAACCGCCGAAGAGCAGCAGGCCCAGCAGCAGGCCAGGGCCGAGCGCACGCCGCATCTCCTGGCGTCGATGGAACCATGCCGGCGCGAGCGCCAGCGCAGCGACGCCGAAGCGCAGCGCAAGAAAGCTCAACACGCCATAGCGGGACACGGCATTTTGAACGATGACGAAACTCGTGCCCCACACGAGCGTGATCAAGACGAGCAGGCCGTCCGCGCGCAGCCGGCTCACTAGTGTCGCCTCGTCTTCATCGCTACAGGATAGCCGCTCTGCCG
>PMCG01000279.1 GCA_003155335.1 Acidobacteriota bacterium | reverse complement strand
GCGGAGGACGAGGAACACGCCGTGCAGAGGTTGCTGTCCGACGCCGTGATGTCGAAGGTGACGCTTTCTCCAGGCGAAGCGGAAGCCTACTACCGCACACATGTCGACGACTTCACGCTGAAGGAGATGGCCGTCGTCAGGCAGATACTCGTCGGCAGCCAGAATGAGGCGCGCGACATACAGCGTCGGGTCCTGCGCGATCCCAAGAACTTCGAAGTGCTCGCGCGTACCCTCTCGCACTCGCCCGAGGCGGCACAGGGCGGCCTGCTCGGCCGCTTTGCCCGAGGCGAGTTGCCTGCGGAGCTGGATCGCGTGGCCTTCACTCTCACGCCGCGCACTCAGACCGAGATCGTTGCGACTCCGCACGGCTATCATGTCGTGCGCGTCGACGAACGAACGCCCGGCCGCGTCTTATCTTTCGAAGAGTGCGCCCCCCGCGTCGAAGCGCTCGTCCGACGCCAAGAACAGGAGCACGCCATCCGCCAGTTCGTCCGGGAGCTTCTTGCCCGGGCCGAGGTGAATTATGCAGCCGCCCAGGTCCCTCTACGTCGCTCTTAGCCTGTGTTTGCTCGCGACCCCGCTCACCGCGGAGGTCCTCGATCGCATCATCGTGAAGGTCAACGGCGAGATCCTCACGCTCTCCGAGTTCCAGTCGCGCCAGGTCGCTGCGCTGCGCCAGGCGCAAGTGCCTCCGGCGCGGCAGGACGCCTATCTTCGCGAACAGAGTCGGGCGTTGCTGGACGCCGCCATCGATGAGCTTCTCATCACGCAGGCGGCCGAAGAGGAAGGCAAGGAGGTGCCGGAGGAATACCTCAAGCAGGTCCTCGATTCCATGAAGAAGGACTACAACATCCAGAGCGACGAGGAGTTCGAACGTCGCGTTCGCGAGGAGGGTCTGACGGTGGACGACGTCAAGCGCGACGTCAAGCGCTCGATTCTGACCCGTCGCTACGTCGCCGAGCAGGTGGAGAAGAAGATCACCATCACCGATGTGGAAGCACGCGCCGAGTATGAAACGCGCAAGGCCGGGGAGTTCACTGCGCCCCCGACGGAGCGGCTCGCCGAGATCTTGGTTTCGTCCAAGGAGCCTGACGCCCAGGCCCGCGCAGCGCAGATCGTGACGCGGCTCCGCGCCGGCGAGGATTTTGCGGCGGTGGCGAGGGCGGCGTCGATCGCACCTTCACGAACCTCGGGTGGCGACTTGGGGACGCTCGCCCGCCGGAGCATGAATGCCAGCCTGGTCGAGGTCGTCTCGAAGTTACAGCCAGGCCAAGTCTCCGATCCGATCCCGACCAAGGGCGGCTATCGCATCCTCAAGCTGGTCTCGCGTGAGGCGGCCAGGGAGCAGGCCTTCGAAGAGGTCGCGGAAAAGCTGCGCACGGAGCTGCGCGAGCGGCGCCGCGGCGACGCCATGGTGGCCCTGACCAAGCGCCTGCGTGAACATGCGGACATCGAGGAGATGGTGCGCGAGGTCCCGCTGGATGTGCAGTTCAACCCGGCCGACACGGCGTCCCAGCCGTCCCTGGGCGAGGCCGCGAGCGCCGCGGAAATCGCGCCTCGACCCAAGACAGAGGACGAGTTTGTCGCAACGCCTGGCAAGGTGCGCCGCGTTGCGCCACCCTCGACGAGCCCCGAAACAGTGCCACCTGCGGCGACGCCGGCCGCCACGCCATAGTAGCGAGCGCGAGCGGCTGAGCCGGAGGAAGGAACGTGACGCCGACCATGTCCGGCGTGGCGCTGCGAGGTTCGCTGGCAGGGACCAGCTTCGCCGCGCTGGTGCGCCCACTTGTCCGCCGCCGCAGGACAGGCGTGCTGCGCATGGTCCAGCACCAGACGACGAAAACGGTCTACATCGACGAAGGACACCTGATCTTCGCCGCCTCGAACGACCCGGACGATCGCCTGGGCGAGATCCTTCTACGCAAAGGCACAATCACCTTCCGTACGCTGGAGGACTCGGCGCGCGCGCTAGCCATCGGCAAGCGGCAGGGTACCATCCTGGTCGAGAACGGCGCGATCCGCGCGCGCGATCTGATCGAAGGCGTCAGCGACCAGGTGCGTGGCATCATCTGCAGCCTCATGGCGTGGGAGAGCGGCACGTACGACTTCGACGAGGGACCGCTACCCTCCCGAGAGGTCATCGTCCTGCGTATCTCCACGGCCGACCTGCTCATGGATGGCATCCGCCGTGTGGAGCGCTGGAGTCGCATTCGTTCCGCCGTCGGCGAGCTTGACCAACGCTACGTGCTCTCGCAGAACGCCGCTGCCACCATGAGCAGCCTGCCGCTCGACAAGGACGAGTTCGCGGTGATCGCCAGCATCGACGGCCCCACGACCGTGGAAGACATCTGCGCGGCCGCGCATCTGCCGGATTTCTGGGTGTGTCGCACCATCTGGGGCTTGTGGGCGGTGGGCATCCTCGACCGCGTGCCCCAGGATATCGAGGACGTCACGACGACGCAGGACAAGACCGCGCCGCGCGCGGAGGCGCCGCGCGGCTACGCCATCGCACGCGAGATTGAACGCTTCAACGAGATCCACCGGTTGCTGTTCGATCTCGTGCAGTTCGAGTTGCGTGAGGCGGCGCGCTCGTTCTGGGAGCGGGCCTTTGCCACGATCTGCGGCGAGATGCCGGCGCTCTTCGGCGGGGTGGCGGTCGACGCCACCGGCGAGCTGGACCAGATCGCGCTGCGGCGCAATATCCTCGATGCCGAGATCGCTGACTACCTGCACGGCCTAGACCGCCTGCTGCAGATCGAGATCGACCTGGCGCGGGACGTGCTCGGCGAGCGCAAGGCCGCCATCATCCTGGACGGAGTTCTGGCGCTCAAGGAAGAGCAGCAATTGCGCGGGCGCGAGAAACGCTAGGCTGGCCACGCGACCGACCACCGTCACAACGCGAGCCACGGCGAATCTCAAGTCCCCTGCTTCTCATTGTCGCGTCGTCAGTTACGGCTGTCAGCGGTCAGGCATCGTTACCGAGGCCGAGGAATTTTGAGTGGCCTGGACCTTGACAGGCCGGGGTGCCCCCCTACAATGTGGCGCTCTCGGCGAAGCCCGGGTGCGCATGGGAGGCCTTCTGTGACGCAGGTCGTTGACGCTCTTGCTCTATCGCTGCTTCCCGACGTCAACCCACGACTGCTGCGGGCGGCTTGCGCGCGCGCTTCGGCAGCGCAGATACTCGCCGCTCCCGGAGAGCACGCCGACCTTCTCACGACACGTGCCGTGGCGGCGGCGCGCTCGGGTGAGGCCGTCGACCGCGCCCGACGTGAGATCGCCGAGGCGAGCAGGCGCGGCTTCGACGTCGTGGCCCTCGACGATCCACGCTATCCCGCCCTGCTGCGCGAGATCCACGACCCGCCGCTGGTGCTCTACGTGTGGGGTACGCTTTCGCCGGGTGAAGGGCCGCGCGGCGTTGCGATCGTCGGGTCTCGCGCCGGCACGCCCAGCGGATGCGCGTTTGCCCGCGGTCTCAGCCGCGATCTCGCCGAGGCGGGCCTTGCGGTGGTTTCAGGTCTTGCGCGTGGCATCGATAGCGCGGCGCACCTGGGTGCGCTCGATGGGCAAGGCCGCACGATCGCGGTGCTCGGCTCAGGGCTCGGCTGTCTCTACCCGCGCGAAAACGCCTCGCTTGCCGAAGCGATCGCCAACAACGGCGCCGTGGTCTCCGAGTTCCCCTTGGAGACGCCGCCGCACAGGCAGCACTTCCCTCGGCGCAACCGCCTGATCGCCGGATGGACTCCGGCCGTCGTGGTGGTAGAGGCCGGGGAAAGGAGCGGAGCCCTGGTCACCGCGCGCCTGGCCCTGGACGAAGGCCGAGACGTGTATGCTGTACCCGGGCCTCCGTCGGGTGAGACCACTGTGGGAACGAATCAACTGATCCGCGACGGCGCCGCGCTTGTGCGCAACGCCCGTGACGTCCTCGAGGAAATGGGGATCGAAGCGACACCTCGCCGCAGCCCGGCGGAAAGCTCGGATCCGCTGCTGTGTCTGCTGGACCGCGACAAGCCCTGCTCGCTCGACCAGCTCCAGACGCAAAGCGGGCTCGCGCCCGCACTGCTGCTGCAGCGGATGACCGAACTCGAACTGGAGAGCCGCGTGCGGCGCATGCCGGGGTCGCTCTACGTGAGGAGCTAGAAGAGCGTGGCGAAGAGCCTCGTCGTCGTCGAATCGCCGGCCAAGGCCAAGACGATCAANNCCCAAGCGCAGCCTTGGAGTCGAGATCGAACGCGGTTTTGCGCCGAAATACGAGGTGTTGCAGACCCGCAAGAAGACGCTCGATGAGGTCAAGGCCGCTGCGAAGACCGCGACGACCGTGTACCTCGCCGCTGATCCGGACCGCGAAGGCGAGGCCATCTGCTGGCATCTCGCCGAAGAGCTCTCTGCCAAGGACCGCAAGAAGGTGCGCCGGGTGTCCTTCAACGAGATCACGCGCAAGGCCGTGGAGGAAGCGTTCCGCAATCCCGGCGATCTCGATCAAAAGAAGATCGACGCGCAGCAGGCCCGCCGCATCCTCGACCGNNCTGTCGGCCGGCCGCGTGCAGTCAGTCGCGCTCAGGCTCATCTGCGACCGGGAGCGGGAGATCCGCGCGTTCGTCGCCGAGGAGTACTGGACGGGCCGCGTGCAGCTGGAGGGCGCGCAACCGCCCATCTTCCCGGCGAACCTTGCCAAGAAGAACGGCAAGACGATCGAGATCGGCAACGAGGCTGATGCGCAGACGGCACGAGCGGAGCTCGAACACGCCACCTTCCTCGTGCAGAAGGTCACCAGTCGCGAACGCCGTCGCTATCCAGTACCGCCGTTCATCACGTCCAAGCTACAGCAGGAAGCGTTCAAGAAACTGCGCTTCGCCGTGCGCAAGACGATGCAGGTGGCGCAACGCCTCTACGAGGGGATCGAGCTTGGGGCTGCGGGCAGCGTTGGTCTCATCACGTACATGCGCACCGATTCGACGCGCGTGGCCCAGGACGCGCTCGCCGCTGTGCGGGAGCACATCACCAGTGCCTACGGTGCCGACTACGTGCCTGAGAAAGCGATCGTCTATCGCAGCAAGCAAGATGCGCAGGACGCCCACGAGGCGATTCGTCCCACGGAAATGGCTCACGAACCAGACTCCGTGCGCCGGTTCCTCTCAAAGGACGAATTCGCTCTCTACAAGCTGATCTGGGATCGCTTTGTGGCCTCTCAGATGCGGCCGGCCGTCTTTGACGAAACGATCGTGGACATCGAAGCCGGCGACTACCTGCTGCGCGCGCGAGGGTCCACGCTCAAGTTCCAGGGCTTCCTCGCGGTCTACTTCGAGAGCCCGGACGATATCGTACCGTCCCGACCCAAGGGCGAGGGGGCCGCCGACGAGCCCGAGCCTGAGGCGAGCGCGCAGGTCTTACCACCGCTCAGCGAAGGCGAGGCACTGGCCTGCCGCAAGATCGAGTTGGACCAGCACTTCACTCAGCCGCCTCCGCGCTTCAGCGAGGCCAGCCTGGTCAAGGAGCTCGAGGAGAACGGGATCGGGCGGCCGTCGACCTATGCCTCCATCATCGCGACCATCGAGGCGCGCGAGTACGTGGAGAAACGGGAGGCGCGGCTGTTCCCGACCGAGCTGGGCTTTCTCGTGATGGACCTGCTTGTCAAGCACTTCTCGGACATCATGAACGTGGAGTACACCGCGGCGATGGAGAAGACGCTCGACGCCATCGAGGAGGGCCGCGAGAGCCTCCTCGGCACGCTGGTGCAGTTCTGGAAGAAGTTCGCCGCCGACCTCGATCGTGCCCAGGAGAACATGGAGCACGTCAAGGCCATGGAGGAGAAGACCGACGAGGTCTGCGAGCGCTGCGGCTTGCCCATGGTGCTGAAGTGGGGTCGCTACGGCAAGTTCCTCGCTTGCTCGGGCTACCCCGGCTGCAAGAACACGCGGCAGATGGCCGGCACGGAGGGACCCGACGCGGACGTCTCGGAGGAGGTGGCCAAGGCCACCTGCCCGCGGTGTGGCCGGGCNNTCGACGAGAAGTGCCCGCAGTGCGGCAATGCGCTCGCGCGGCGTCGGGGCCGCTTCGGGCTCTTTGTCGCGTGCAGCACGTATCCGACCTGCAAGTACATCAAGAAGAGCGAGGTGAAGGAGATCGGCGTCGTCTGCCCCGAGTGCGGCCAGGGCCAGCTCGTGGAACGCAAGGGTCGTTGGGGGCGCTCGTTCTACGGCTGCCGCCGCTACCCCGAATGCCGCTTTGCCTCACCGCACATGCCCGTGGCAGAGCCCTGCCCAGACTGCGGACGCGCGTACCTGCTCCAGAAAGAGACGCGCAAGCAGGGGCATGTCATCTTCTGCGGAAACGAGGCCTGCCACTACGAGCGCCAGGCGTCGTGACGCACCTGTGCGCCTGCTGCTGCCAGANNAGAGGCATTGACGTCGAGTTGGTCGAGATGCGGCCGCTCAGCACGACGCCGGCGCACACGACCGACCGCCTCGCCGAGCTGGTCTGCTCCAACAGCCTGCGCGGCAACGCGCCGGACCAGGCCGCGGGCTTGCTCAAGGAGGAGATGCGCCGGCTGGGCTCGCTCATCCTGCAGGTCGCTGACGAGGTGTGCGTTCCGGCAGGCAGCGCCCTCGCCGTTGACCGTGACCTCTTCGCCGAGCGCATCACGGCCGCTCTCGAGGCTGCGCCGCGCGTCCACATCCAACGCCGCGAGGTGCAGCGGCTGCCTGAAGCGCCGGTTGTGATCGTCGCCACCGGCCCGCTGACGTCGCCACCCCTTGCGAACGAGATTGCGGCGCTCTTCGGAGCGGAGCACCTCTACTTCTACGACGCCGTCAGCCCGATCGTCGAGGCCGAGTCGATCGACTTCACGCGGACGTTTCGCGGCTCGCGCTACGGCAAGGGCAGCGCCGACTACCTGAACTGCGCGTTGACACCCGAGCAGTACCGCGCCTTCTTCGAGGCACTCGTGGCGGCCGAGCGCGCCACGCCGCACGCCTTCGAGCGCGAGATCTTCTTCGAGGGTTGTCTGCCGGTGGAAGTCATCGCGGGACGTGGCCCGGAGACGCTTCTTTTCGGGCCGCTCAAGCCAGTCGGCCTGGTCGACCCCCGCAGCGGCAAACGCCCCTTTGCCGTCGTTCAGCTTCGCCAGGACAANNCTAGAGCGCGCCGAGTTCGTGCGCTTCGGAATGATCCACCGCAACACGTACATCGACGCTCCCGCGGTGCTCGAGCCGAGCTTTGAGACCCGGCGCCGGCCCGGCCTTTTTTTCGCCGGACAGATTTCCGGCGTCGAGGGCTACGTCGAATCCGCCGCGTCCGGCCTCGTGGCCGGGATCGGCGCGGCCCAGCGCGCGCGCGGCCTGGCCCCGCCAGAATTCCCGTGCGAGAGCGCCCTCGGAGCGCTCGGACGCTACGTGGCGCGCAGTGAGCCACGCGGCTATCAGCCGACGAACTTCGCGTTCGGCCTACTGCCTGAACTGAGCAGTCCCGTGCGCAACAAGGCCCGCCGGCGGGCACTGCTGACGGAGCGCGCGCTCGAGAGCATCGACCGCTTTCGCTGTGGCCAAGCCACGGACGAAGGCAACAGCGCTGAGCGGGCCGAGAGCGCCCTCTCAGCGCAGACCTAGGTCGAATCCGTGGAAGAGGCCATCGCCGCGTTCCTGCGCTACCTCGATCGCGAGCGCAATGCGTCGCCGCACACTCAGCGCGCCTACCGACAGGACTTGGTGCAGTTCACCTCACACGCATGCACCGAGCTTGGCCACGCGGTGCGCGCCACCGAAGTCGACCATCTGCTGGTGCGCTCGTTCCTCGCCGGGCTGCACCGTCAAGGCCTGAGCAAGGTATCTGCGGCGCGCAAGCTCGCCAGCCTGCGCGCCTTCTTCCGCTACTTGTGTCGGGAAGGGATCGTGGAGCGCAACCCGGCCCGGGCCTTGCTCTCGCCGCGCGTGGCCCGCCGCATCCCCACGCACCTGAGCGAGGCTGACGTCGCTCAGATCGTCGATTTTCCGACGGAACGCGAGAGCGACTGGCGCACGCGGGCCATCCTCGAGCTGCTCTACGGCGCAGGCCTGCGCTGCGGTGAGCTGGTGGCGCTGGACCTGGACGACCTCGACACGACCGCGCGCCTCGTCCGTGTCCGCGGCAAGGGCGACAAGGAGCGCATCGTGCCCTACGGCTTGCGCGCGCAGGAGGCGATCTCCGCCTACCTTCGCTGGCGCGCGACGCTGCGCCCGCAGGTGGAGGCGCTGCTGGTGAACACACGGGGTGGGCGCTTGAGTGACCGCAGCGTCCGCACCCTCCTGCGCCGCCGCATCTGTTCAGTGGCTGTGGTGCTCAAGGTCACGCCGCACACTCTTCGCCATGCCTTCGCCACCCATTTGCTCGAGCGCGGCGCCGATCTTCGGGCGATCCAGGAGCTGCTGGGCCACGCGAGCCTGTCGACGACTCAACGCTACACCCACGTCAACGCCCGGCATCTGCTCAGCGTCTATGGGAAGAGCCATCCCCGGGCCTAGAACGGGGGTGCGACTCGCGGCGGGCGAGTTGCGTCTTAAGATACAAGTATGGGTCCGCTTGACGAGGAGCTAGTAGCGGCTTTCCAGGGCGGCGACGTCGCGGCCTTCGACACGCTGGTCGAGCGCTGGGAGCGGAAGATCCAGGGCGCGATCTACCGGATACTGCACTCGGACGACGAAGCGCGCGACCTCTGCCAGGAGACGTTTCTGAAGGCCTTCCGCGGCCTTGGCAGCTTCAGGGGCCAGGCGCAGTTCTCCTCGTGGCTGTATCAGATCGCCTTGAATCTCTGCCGGGACCGCATGCGCCGGCGCAAGACCCGCACCTGGGTGAGCCTGGACGAGATGGGCGACGCTGCGCCGGCTGACCGTGGCGCCAGCGCGCTGGAGCTGGTCGAGAACCGGGACCTCTCTCGCCGCGTGGCTGCGGCCATCGCGGCGCTACCTGAGGAGCAACGCGAGGCGATCATCCTGAAAGAGTACGAAGGGCGGACGTTCCCTGAGATCGCCGAGATCCTGGACGTGCCTGTGTCGACCGTCAAGACGCGGCTCTACAGGGGCCTCGATCAGCTGCGCCGAAGGCTTGAGCAGCAGGGCATTCGCGGAAGCTCGGACGCCGCTGTCGCGGCCCCGTGACCGTCGGAGATGGGTATGGAATGCGAATCCGTTCGTGAACAGATGCTCGACGTTCTGTACGGAGAGGCGGATGCCGACTCGACTGCGAGGTTCGAGCGCCACCTCTCTGTCTGTTCCGGCTGTCAGGAGGAGCTGGCGAACCTGCGAGGCCTGCGCTTCACGCTCCAAGCGTGGACCCTTCCGCGCCAGCGTCGCAGCGTGCGCCGCTTTGCCCCGCCGCGCTACTTCTGGGCCGCCGCTGCCGCCGCACTGGTGATCCTCGCCCTGGGCGGGGCCCTCGCCCTGGCGGGCTTCGAGATGCGCTTCACGCGCGGTCCTGTCGTTGTCCGGCTGGGTGGCGCGGCTCGTGGCACGACTGTCGCGCCGAGAGCGAGCGACGAACTCTCCACAGTGGCGTCCCAAAACGCCGTGCGCACGGCCGCCACCAACGGTCTGCAGGACGAGGTTCTCCTGCAGCGCGTGTCGGAGATGATCCGGCAGAGCGAGGAGCGGCAACAACTCACCGTGAGAGCGAACCTGACCGGCTTCGAGCAGCGCACCGCGCGGCAGCGGCGCTATGACCTGGCCCGCATCGGGGCCGGCTTGTCGTATCTCGACGGAAGGACCGGACAGCACATGGCGCGGACGACCGAGCTCATGGGGTACGTGCTCCAGGCGTCGAACAGGAGGGAGCCGTGAGACTTCTGCGCTTGGGCGCGCAGGTCGCGTGCTGGCTGCTCGCCAGCGCCGGCGCGACGCTGCTCGCCCAGGAGGGCCCGGCCGACTTTCGCCGAGAGATCGATCGTCTGGCGTATCAGATCGACGAGTCGGTGCGCGAAGTCTGCCGTCCAAGCCCGCTCAACCTTTTCGGCCCAACGCAAGTCGTACGTGGTTACCGCATCCCGGGCGTGGGCGTTGTGTTCGTGGTGCCGCCGCGCAGCCTGCCGAGCGCACGCGCGGCGCGATCGAGCAGCTCCCAGACCCGTCGGCCGGCGCAGCCCCCCGCAGTCCGTCCCGCAGCGCCGCGCGCCGCGCGCGCGTTTGCTCCCCCCCCGCCGCAGCGACGGACCCCCCGCGGGGCGCGCATGTCCGACGATGAACAAGCCGAACTCGCCTTGCGTGCGTTTGAGGAACAGGTGCGCAGCATGGACGAGGCCGCTGCCCGGATGCATCAAGGGGTGCAGCAGGCGATGGCGGAGATGATGCGCGAGGTCGAGCACTCGAACACAGGCGAAGGCTCGCCACGGGCGGCGTCCGAAGGCGCGCGCGAGGGTTTCCCTCCGCTTCTTCTGTTGCCCCCTTGGAGCCAGTCGTGGGGCTCCGAGGCGCCCAGCGATCCCCGTTCGACGCAGGAGGTGGTGCACGACGTGCAGGCAGCGCTCGCTCGCGCACTGGCGGCCGGCGCCTTCGCAGGACTCCCGCCGGACGAGTCGCTGGTCGTGACCGTCGAGTTTTTCACCGAGGACAGCCTCGACCTCACCGCGCGCCCGACGGCCACGCTCGTCGAGCGCCTGAAGACGCGCGACATCGACGCCCAGAAGAG
>PMCG01000229.1 GCA_003155335.1 Acidobacteriota bacterium | reverse complement strand
AGCGCCGCTGGCGACACGGTCGTGCTGCGCGACGAGGTCTCCGGCCAGACCTGCCAGGTGAGGCCGCGAGTGGTGGTCAACGCCACGGGCGCCTGGATCGATTCCACCAATCACGGACTCGGGCGCGAGTCCCGCTTCATCGGCGGCACCAAGGGCTCTCACGTGGTGCTCGACCATCCCGAGCTCGTCCAAGCGACCGGGGACGGGATGATCTACTTCGTGAACCGGGACGGCCGCATCTGCATCTTCTATGCGGTCGGCGGCAAGATCATCGCCGGCGCCACCGACATCCCAACCCAAGACCCGGAAGCGGTCTGCGACGACGCTGAGGTCGACTACATTCTGGAGGCCATGCGTCTGGCATTCCCTTCGATTCGAGTGGACCGGTCGCAGGTCGTCTTTCGGTTCTGCGGCGTCCGCCCCTTGCCGCGCAGTGACGCGCTCACCCCGGGCCAGATCAGCCGCGACCATAGCTTTCCGGTCCTCGGCCCGGGCAACGGCATCGATTTCCCGATCTACTCACTGGTCGGCGGAAAGTGGACCACCTTCCGAGCGCTGGCCGAGCAAGTGACGGACGAGATTCTGCGATTCCTGCGGCGTCCGCGCATGCGCAGCTCGGCGGACCTCCCGATCGGCGGGGGCAAAGGTTTCCCGAGGATGCCGGAGCACACGGGACTGCCCCAGCACAGGCTGGCAACCCTCGTGGAGCGCTACGGCACCAGGGCCGATAGAGTCGCCGCCTACTTGGAGGCCGGCCCGGATGCCCCGCTCTCCTGTCACAGCGGTTACTCGCGCCGGGAGATCGAATTCATCGCGCGNNCACGAGCGAGTGGTGCACCTCGACGACCTGATCCTCAGACGAACGATCGTGGGGATGCTGGGAGAGGTCAGCCTCCCCTTGCTGGAAGAACTGGCGACGATCGTCTCGGCAGTGCTCGAGTGGTCGCGGGAGGACGCCCGCGCCGACGTGGATCGAACCGCCCAACTTCTTTCGAGAGTCCACGGCGTCTCGTTGGTCAGGTGATCAACGCGTCCGCTGTGATTGATTCCAGAGGTCGTTCAGGGGCCTCACCGACTGAAGTGACCGAGCCGCACGCAGATCTGCTAGGTGTTCGGTGGCCGCTCGCTGACGCGGAAGCGGGCAACGGCTTGCGTGACCTGATCCGTGAGGTTGACCAGGTCCCGGACCGCCTTGGCCGCCTCGCTCGCCGCAGCTGAAGACTCATGCGTCACGGTGGCGATCGTGCGCATGGCCTGCGACACCGTTTGCGTCGCCTGGGCCTGCTCGATCGAGGCGTTGGAGATCTGCTCGGAGAAGGCTGACGAGCGTTCGACCAGCGCCTGGATCGCCATGAGGTTCTGTTGCGCCCGCTCGGACAGCTCGCGTCCCGCCTGCACCTCGCGGATCCCGTTCTCCATCGCGCTTAGTACCAGCCGCGTCTCCTCGACAATCCCACTCACGATCGCCGTTGCCTCTTTGGTCGATTTCGTCGAGCGCTCGGCCAGGCGCCCTATCTCCACGGCCACGACGCTGAAGCCGCGTCCCGCGTCTCCCGCATGCGCCGCCTCGATAGCCGCATTCAAGGACAGGAGGTTCGACTGCGAGGCGATCTCCTCGATCAAGGTGATGATCTCGAAGATCTGCTTGCTGCGGTTCTCGAGCAGGCGCATCTTTTCAGCGGTCTGGGAGACGGAGGAGTCGATGCGCGTCATCCCCTGCGCCGTGGCGTTGACGGCGTCCTCGCCCGCCCGCAAGTGGTCCAGGACTTGTCTGGCCAGCTCGGCCGAGCGCCCCGCGTTGCCCGACACCTCTTTCATCGAAGCCGCCATCTCCTCGACTGCCGAGGTGGTCGTCTCGACCTGATCGCTGCCGTGCTGCGCCCCCTTGGCGATTTGGGTGGCCGCCGCGAGGATCTCGCTAGCCGAGGACGAGACGGAAAGGGCCGTGTCGCGCACGCCGGTCAGGATCTCAGAGAAGCTGTCGAGCATCTGATTCACTGCGCGTGCGATACGTCCCAGCGTGTCTTCGCCTGCCTGGCCGCGCCTGGTCAAGTCCCCCTGTGCGACCGTATTGACGACCGCCAGGAACGCGCCCAGGTCATGCTGCAGCTTGTCCTCGGCTTGCTTGCGCTCCGTGATGTCCTTTGAGATCCCGACCAGCCCGATGGCCTTGCCCTCTTTGTTCTTGAGCGGCACCTTGGTCGCCAGATACCAACGCCCGTTGCGGGTATCGTGCTCGACCTTGCCGAGAAGCGGCTTGCCCGACGTCAGCAGCTCGCGCTCGTCGGCGCGGGCGTTGCGTGCGAAATCCTGCGCGTGGAAGTCGGAGTCGCTCCTGCCAATGACGTCGTCTGGCCGCGCGAGGCCCAGCACTTGCGCGCAAGCTTCGTTGATGCGCGTGTAGCAGCACTCGGCGTTCTTGAAATAGATCAGGTCCGGCGTATTGTCCATCAGGGCGTGCAGCAGATCGCGTTCGCGGCCCGCTTCCTCCTCGGCGCGCCGTCGCTCCTGGTTCTCGCGTTCGAGCTGTTGCTGCTTCGCCGTCAGCTCGGTATTGGAATGCGCCAGCTCCTGCGCGAAGCGCCGGGTCTCCTCCTCGGCGCGCCGCCGCTCCTGGTTCTCGCGTTCGAGCGCCGCCCCCTTCTCGCTGAGCTGAACGTTGGACGTCTCGAGCTCGCGCCGCTTCTGCTCGACCTCGGCGGTACGGGTTGCTACGACCGTCTCCAGCTCCTGATGCCGCTGATGCAGGCTGCGCACGCGCCAGCGATAACCCAGCACGAGGCAGGACGCGAACAGCACCAACGCCGCTCCGAGGAAGCGCCAGTCCCCATAGTAGGGTGGTGTGACTAGGAGGCGCAGCCGGACGCCCTCGCTGTTCCAGACACCGTCGTTGTTGCTGGCGCGCACACGCAGGACGAAGTCGCCGGCGGGGAGGTTCGTGTAGGTCGCCGTGCGTTGCGTCCCCACGTCGTTCCAGTCGGGGTCGAANNGAGCTTGTAGGCGTAGCGGTTCTTCTTCGGGACCAGGTAGTTGAGCGCGGCGAACTCGAACGTGACCACACCCTGGCTGTGGGATAGCACTAGGCTTTGGGTCTGGCCGATCGGTTTGGCGAGCGGCGATCCGGGCATGCCAGGCCGCTGAGAGCGGTTGAAGATCCTGATGTCCGTCAACGTCACGGGCGGGGGGGTGGCGTTGCGCACGATGTCGTCCGGCCGGAAGAACGTCAGACCGCGCTGTCCGCCGAAGAACAACTCACCGCTGCTGGAGCGGAAGGCGGCGCCGCGCGTGAACCCCTGCCCCTGGAGACCGTCGTTGACGTCGAAGGTCCAGAAGACGGGCTTGGCAGGCAGCCGCACCGCGTCGACCAGCTTTGCCAGGCCGCGGCTTGTGCTGAGCCAAAGGCCGCCCGAGCCGTCCTCCAGCAGGTTCGTGACGACGTCGTGCGGCAGTCCGTCCCGCTGGTCGAGCCGCCGACGCATGCGATGCGTCCCGGCCTCAATACAGTTCAGTCCGTTGACCGTGCCGATCCAGAGATTGCCGGCGCTATCCACCAAAAGCGCCTGGATCCCTTCCCCCAGGCCGTCTTCCTTGCTGGGATCGCTGTTGTAGGTGGTCACCTTGCCCGTGCTGCGGTCGANNGCTCCCGTGGCCCGGTCAAAGAGCGCCGCGCCGTTGGACGTCATGACGAGCAGCTCGCCGCTCCTCAGCTCGAGGATCCTCGACACGGTGGTGCTCGGCAGGCTGTGCCGGTCGGCGGGATTGGCGCTGAAGTGGCGCATCCTACCGGTCTTCGAGTCGATGACCGTCAAGCCGGACTCAAAGCCTCCCACCCAGACGTTGCCGCTGCGGTCGACCAGCAGCGTCCGGACAGCATCGCCGCGAATCGTCGCTTCGTTCTTTGGATCGTGGCGATAGTACGTGAAGCGCCCCGCGGCATCGAGCCGGTTCAGCCCCCCGCCCTGGGTTCCAACCCAGAGATTCCCCTGCCGATCCTCGGCGACTGCCGAGACGTGCGGATCGTTCAGTGCCCCACGCCGCGCCCTGAGCAGGCCGAAGCGCTGGCCCAGGGGAGAGAGGATGTTCACGCCCCCGTTGAACGTGCCAATCCAGAGGATGCCCTGATCGTCATGGTAGAGCGTGTAGATCGAGTTGGAGTTCAGACTCTGCGGATCGTCGATGTCAGTCATCACGTGGGTGAAGTGGTCCGTGCGCTTGTCCAGGATGGAGAGCCCGCCGTTCTCCGTGCCGATGTACAGCCGTCCCTGCCCGTCGGACGCGAGCTGGCGCAGACGCCGCTGACTGATGCTGCCAGGTTCTTTGGGATCGGGCAGATATCGCCGCACCTGCCCGTCTGGCGGATCGACGCGGAAGAGACCGGCTCCCAACGTCGCGATCCACAGCGTGCCGTCCGCATCCTCGTGGATTCCACTGATCTCGCTGCCCGCCAGCGATTGAGTGTCATCCGCCTGACCCGGGAAGCGTGTGTAGCGCCCCGTGGCCTCGTCGAAGCGCAGCAGACCGCGCGTGGTGCCGACCCACAGGCGGTTCTGCCGATCGCGCAGCAGGGCCGTGACCGCGGCCTGCGCGGCGTTCGGCCCCGCCTCCAAGGGGAAGCGTGTGCAGGTGCGCTTCTCCTCGTCGTAGCGGCGCAGTCCGTCCTCCGTGCCCAACCAGACGCGCGCCTGGGGGTCCTCGTGGAAGGCGCGCACGGAGCGCCCGCACTCTTTGAGCGGCAAGGGCGTGAAGCGGTCGCTCTCCCGCTCGTAGTAGGCCACGCCCATCTGTCGCCGGGACATGCCGACCCACAAGCGTCCCTGGCTGTCCTCGAAGATGGTCTCCACAGAAGAGGACGGCAGGCTGCTGGCGTCTTTGGGATCGGGACGATACGTGGCGAGGCTGACCCCGTCCCAGCGGTTGAGCCCGTCACTCGTCCCGAACCACAAGAATCCCTTGCGGTCCTTCGCGATCGCCAGCACCCAGTCGGCTGCCAGACCGTCCTCGACCGTGACGTGATCGAAGCGCAGCGGCTTCGCCGGCGCGCCGGCTGCGGTCAGAGGGAACAAGAGCGCCAGAGACAGGCATCCCCACGCTGCGTAGCGCCGGCGCGCTCGGCCAGGGCGTTCGCTGGGGCACACAGCG
>PMCG01000140.1 GCA_003155335.1 Acidobacteriota bacterium | reverse complement strand
ACGCGCTTCCACCTCTACACCGTCCCGGGACAGGTCTTCTACGACGCCAGCCGGAAGCTGATCCTCAAGGGTGTCGACGGCGTCATCTTCGTGGCCGACTCTCAGGTCGAACGCATGGACGCCAACATCGAGTCGGTCGACAACTTGGTCATCAACCTGAAGGGCCAGGGCTACGACCTCATGTCGATTCCGTACGTCTTGCAGCTCAACAAGCGCGATCTGCCCAATGTCGCGACTGCCGACGAGCTGCGGCGGGTGCTCGCACGCAAGAACGAGCCCGTCTTCGAGGCCGTGGCCTCAAAGGGCATCGGCGTCTTCGAGACGCTCAAAGGCGTCGCGAAGCTGGTCCTCTCGGAGCTGACCAAGGCCGGCTAGCCTGGGCGTGGGGCGCAGACTAACAAAGGCGACTTGGGCTGCCGGCGTCAGCGCTCTCGTATCGGCTGTCGCGGCNNGTCAAGGACGGGCGCACTGTCTACAGCCGCGGTGTCGGCCTCGCTGACGGCCCGCGGCACGTCATTGCCGCGGCCGACACGGTCTATCGCTGGTGGTCAATGACCAAGATCCCCACGGCTATCGCCATCCTTCAGCTCCAGGAGCAGGGTCGGCTGTCGTTGGATGATCCCGTGGTGAGGCACCTGCCGTTCTTCAAGGTCCGCTACCCGGCGCCCACCAGCCGGGTCGTGACCGTGCGGCATCTGCTCAACCATAGCTCCGGCCTGCCGGACCTCGGCTTCGGGCTCACGCGTTGGGTCCACCTGGAAGGCGAACCCCCGGTCAACCAGACGGCCTTTGCCGAGAAGGTCCTGCCGGACCATGCGACGCTGGTCTTCGAGCCCGGCACACACGCGGTTTATAGCAATCTCGGCTACATCGTGCTGGGCGCGATCATTGAGAAGGTAGCGGGTCAGCCTTACGAGGACTACGTCCGCGAGCACATCCTCATTCCGCTGCGCATGACGCAGACGGACTTCATCATGACAAAGGCCATGCGTGCTCATCGCGCGGCCGGCTCGCAGCCCTTGCTCGATCGCTGGACACCGCTGCTGCCGTTCGTGGTCAAACACTGGGGCGCGTTCGAGCGTGAGATCGACGGTGGCCACCTGTGGTTCAACTTCGTCTACACCGACTACACGCCTTCCACCGGCCTGATCGGCGACGCGCCAGACGTCGCGCGTCTGATGCTGGCGTATCTCAACGACGGTGAGCTGGAGGGGCAGCGCATCCTCAGGCCCGAGACTGTGGCGACAATGACTTCCGCCGATCGCATGGGGAGCGCGGTCGCGGCCTTTCCGGACCAGCGCCAGGGCCTGGGCTGGGTCGTCGCCTGCGGCACGCGGGCGTGTTTGCAGCACATGGGCGGCGGGCCGGGCTTCGGCACCGAGATGCGCGTGTACCCTCGCGAGAAGCTGGGCATCGTGGTGCTGACCAACGACATGACCACCGACACCGACGCCATCCTGCGCCTGGCGGCCAGCGTGCCGTGGGACCACGAGCCTGCCACGCGCGCTCCGGGGCCGCACTGACACCCGCTCCTCAGGCCCGTCCAGTGTAGGTTAACGCTTCAGCGCTTGGAGGCGTCCGGCACCTGACGGCGCACTTCTGGCGGCAGTTTCATGCATGCCTCCTCGTGGCCGCCGCGACAGGCCTTGAAGAAGAGTTCCCGCGCGCGGGGCGCGTCCAGCGGGACACCGTCTCCGCTGACATATAGCCCGCCGAGGACGTAGCATGCCGCCGGGACGTTGCCATCGCACCCGCGCTGCAGCAGGGCAGCACCCTTCGGCACGTCGCGCGGCACGAAGCGGCCGGTCGCGTAGAAGACCCCGGCCTCGTAGCAGTTCGCCACCAGGTTCGCAGCACAGGCGCGCTCGTGAAGCGCGAGTGCCTTCTGGTCGTTGCGCAGGACGCCGTCGCCCACCTGGAGCATCTTGGCAACGCGGCCGCAGGCATCGGCCGAGCCCTTCTCGCAGGCTTCGTCCAGGAGCAGGGCCGAACGACGGATATCGCGCATCACCGCCTGGCCGTTCTGGAAGAGCAGGCCCAGCGTCAGACAGCCGCGCGCTTCGCCGAGTGAGCAGCCCTCCCGGTAGAGGAGCATCGCGCGCGGCAGGTCCTGCGGCAGCCCGCGTCCAGCGGCGCACAGCAGGCCGAGCTCGTAGCAGGCGCTGCCGATCTTGCCTTGGCAGGCCTTGTCGAAGAGCGTGCCCGCTTCAGTGGGATTCTGCGCGGCGGCCACGCCATCGCGGCGCATCAGCCCGAGCTGATAACAAGCGCCGGGCTCTCCTGCGGCGCAGGCCTTTGTGAAGAGGTCGCGCGCCGCGTTGACGTCCTTCCGTACCGTCTCGCCGCGCAACTCCGCCTGGGCGAGATTGCGGCAAGCCGGCATGTGTCCGCCATCGCATGCCTTTTGAAATAGCGAGATGGCCCGCGGCCGATCCGCGCCGACGCCGTCCGCGCGCCAGAGCAGGTCCGCCAACCGATCGCACGCGCCGAGATCGTTGCCCTCGCATGCCTTGGCCGAAAACGCGGCTGCCTTGGCCGCGTCGCGTGGCATCGGCACATTATCGAGATACATCGCACCGAGCCTGCCGCAGCTGCGGCCGCGCCCGCCGTCACAGGCGAGCGCATGGTACTTGGCGGACTCGCCCAGGCTGACCGGAACTTCCGCTCGGCTCTCGTAGAGGTCGCCAAGCAGGCCGCAGCCTTCTGCGTCCTTCAGNNAGCCAGATCGAGGCAACCCTTTGCGAGCCCCAGTTCGCAGGCCTTCTTGTGGGCGTCCGCCGCCTTCTTCGGGTTCTTCTCCATGTCCTGGCCAGCAGCGTACGACTTGCCAAGCGTGTAGCAGTCCTGAGCTTGGCCGGCGTCACAGGACTTCTTGAGTTGCTTCTCAACCGACTCGCTGGCCGCAAACGCGAACGCCGCCGCAAGCAGCACGGAGACGGAGACTGACGCGGCCATGGTGCGCGTGTGACGCTTGGGATTCATGAGTCCTCCTCTGCAACCACACTCGTAGGGTACACGAATCCGGGGGTCTCTGAGTCCGGTCTCAGGCCAGCATGAGACGTTCGGCGCGTCACACCCAGTCGAACACGGGGTGGTAGATGCCGAGCGAGCGCGCGTACCCGTCGAGTCCCGGAAAGAGGCTGGTGCGCGAGATGTTCATCTGAAAGAGCTGGCGCAGTGCCTGGCTGCGGAAATCGGCAGGGATGACGAGCTTCACAACCGTCGTGGCGTCATCACGCGCGGCGAGCGCCTCGAGGTTGTCCATGAACGAGACCGAGATGTCCCCCGGGACCAGGAAGGCGCCCCGCTGAAGTCGCAGGCGCTCGTTGAGGCGGAACGGATTCAGCGGACAGGCCACCCGTACAAAGGGCTCTGCGAAGAGCAGACTCTGGATGAGGCGTTCATGGCCCTCGGTCACCGGCTCCTCCAGCTTGGCCGCGTCCGGCTTGGCAGCGCGCTTCATGGCCTCGACAGACTGGTGCTTTGCCCAGGGCGCGTTCACGGCCCACACGGCGCAGTCGCCATCGGCCGTCTCCAGCGCGAAGTAGGCGGCCACGTAGATCGAGTACGTGAAGTCCAGCAGCCGGCTGGGTGCGCCGTGGTGCTGCATCAGAGAGAGCCACTCGAGAACCGCGTCCGACTGCGGTACGTGGCGGGCGTATTGGTGATATGCGCGTCGAAACTCACGAAACAGCTCGGCCTCGACCGCGGCGCGTTTCACGGCCGGCACGTTCTGCCGGTCGCAGCAACGCTCGATGGAAGTCTGCAGATTCCAGGAGGCCAGCTTCTGGCCGCGGTAGAGCCAGTCGCTGCGCTCGTGCCTCGCGTAGCGGTGGATCTCGTCCCAGTTCGCCAGCGTCTCGGTCACAAACCACATTGGGGAGAGTATACGCCCCACGCTATGCGGTTGGCGCCGCAGGGCTCGTCTTTCGGCGCACAAATCTGCGATAATCTCACCAGGAAGGACGATGCCGATGATCCGAGGAGTGTTTCGATGGTCAGCGTCAGCGCTGGCCGCGCTGTGCGGAGCGTGGCTCGCCCTGGCGCCCGCAGTCTGCGATGGCCAGGCCGCGGAGGCCAAGACGATCGATTTGCCGGCCCCGCGGCAATCGGGCGGCCTCCCGCTCATGGATGTGTTCTCCAAACCCGCGACGGCCGTCGACCTCGGCAGCGGCCGCCTCTCGATGCAGCATCTGTCGAACCTCCTCTGGGCCGGCTCCGGCGGAGGACGAGCGAGGGCCGAGACATCGAGCGGGGGCGGCACGGTGCTGCGGACGACGGACATCTACGTTCTCTTGAAAGCGGGCGCGTTCGTCTACGAGCCTGGCTCGCACACGCTCAAGCAGATCGCGGCGCAAGACATCCGCGGCCTGTGCGGGCTCACAGACCCGAGGTGGCAGGCGCCGGTGACGCTGGTCTACGTCGTGGATCTGGCAAAGAGCGCGCGGCCGGGCATCAGCGAGAAGGAGTTGAGCGCCGCGATGGATGCCGGCGTCATGACGCAGAACGTCTCGCTCTATTGTGCGTCGGAGAACCTCTCGGCAGGCGAGCGCACCGTCGCCAACCCACGCGCCTTGGGCCGCCGCTTGCGCCTGCGCCCTGACCAGCGCATCGCGGCTGCTCAGGTCATCGGCTACCAGCAGCAGTAGCGCGCGTCGTTCCGCTACTGGAGCGTCCGTCGGAAGAGCAGCGTCGCTGCTGTGATCGTGACTAGCGTGAACAGGGCGAGGAATGCCAGATCGAAGCCGATCGCTGCGAAGCCGGTGTTGCGCAGCAAGAGGCTCTTGAAAGCGTGCACCGCATAGGTGAAGGGGTCGATGGCGGCGATCACGCGCATCCACCCNNAACATCATGCTCACGAGCGCCAGCGCGACCACGACGATGACGATGAACATCTTCAGGAGCCTGAAGGGTTCGAAGGGATTCGGGATGCCCGCGATGACGGAGCCGACGGTCATGAGCACGGTGCCGGCCAGGACCGCTTTGATCGCGCCCGAGAGGTTGAACCCGAGGATCAGCTCGAGCTTGGTGATGGGGGTGACCAGATAGCCCTCGTGCAGGCCGCGCGCCTTATCGTCTATGAAGATGATCCCGCCGCCGATCATCACCATCATGAAGATCGACATGGCGATCGTGCCCGGGAGCAGGTACTGGATGTAGGGCACGTACGGATACACCTCGACCACGTCGAGTGTCGCGCCTTGCGAAATGCGCGCAATGCTCTGGCGCGGCTGGTTGTAGGCGCCGATCAGTCCAGCGAATGTGCCAGCCAATGTCACAGCGGTGAAGTTGTCGCTGTTGTCCTCGATCAGCGCCACGCGCGGGTTCTGTCTTGCCAGGGCGCGGCGGGAGAACTCCGGCGGGATGATCACAAGACCGTTGAGATGCCCGCTGCGCAAGTCGGCGAGCGCGCGTCCGGAGTCGTCGTAGGCCAGGGTGTCAAAGGTCTGCGCGTTGGCGGCCACGGCTTGGCACAGCTCGCGCAGCTTGACGGCCTGCAGGCCGTGGTCCTGATCGACGACGCCCACCTTGAGATGCTTCAGGTTGCCGCCGAAGGCGTAACCCAGGACCACGAGCTGCACGACGGGGAAAACGAGCGACACGACGATGAGCGTGGGACTGCGGCGGAAGCGTCGCAGCTCGCGTTCGATGATGGCCCAGGTTCGCTGCATGGCAAACCTCAGCGCTGCGGCCGATAGAAGGCCGCGAGGCGCTCGCCCGGCGGCGGGTCCTGCAGTGCGTCCCGCAGCTGCCGTCCGGTGTAGTGGACGAAGACGTCGTCCAGCGTCGTGCTCTGGACCGCCAGCGAACGCACCTCGATGCCCGCCGCAGCGGCTTCGCTGAGCAGCGCCGTGGTGGTCGCCGGGCCGTTGCCGGAGGCGATGCGATAGACGTCGTCGTGGTTTGTGACGCTCTCGACGTCGGGCAGTCGCTTCAGGCGCTCAATCCAAGCCGCGGCTGGCGCGGAGAAGCTCACCTCGAGCACGTTCTTGCCCGGGATCGAGGCCTTGAGCTTCATGGGTGAGTCCAGCGCCACAAGCCGCCCGTGATCCACGATGGCGATACGGTCGCAGAGCCGGTCCGCTTCGTCCATGTAGTGCGTCGTCAAGAGCACCGTCAGATCGCGCTGCGCCTTGATGTTCTTGAGCATCTCCCAGACACCGACGCGCGAGACCGGGTCGAGCCCCGTCGTCGGCTCGTCGAGGAAGAAGATGCTCGGCTCATGCACCAGGCCGCGCGCGATCTCAACGCGCCGGCGCATGCCGCCCGAGAGGTTCTTGACCGGCTTGTCCGCCCACTGCGTGAGCTCGACGGCCTCGAGCAGCTCGGCGATGTGACCGCGGCGCTTCTCGCGCGGCACGCCGTAGAGCTTGGCGAAGATGATCAGGTTCTCCTCCACGCTCAGCTCCAGATCGCTCGTCATGGCCTGNNGGGATGACGCCGATGGCGCGGCGCACGCCGTCGGGATTCTCGACGACATCGAAACCGGCGACGCGCGCGTGGCCCGCGCTGGGCAGCAAGAGCGTCGTCAGCATGCGAATCAGCGTGGACTTGCCAGCGCCGTTCGGGCCGAGCAGGCCGAAGACCTCCCCGTGCTCGATGGCAAAGCTCACCTCGTTTACGGCGGTGAACTCGCCGAAGCGTTTGCTGATCTTGTCGACCTCGACGTCGGCCATGGCTCTCGCGACCGCTAGCGCGTCACGTGAATGGGAACGTAAACCGTCATGCCCACGGCCAGGCGCCGGTCGCTGTTGTCGACGCGCACGCGCACCTCGAAGGTCTTGATGTCGCGCTTCGTGCGGCTGACGTCACGCTGCGTCGCGAAGCCGGCATCCACGCCGCGAAGGCTGACTGTGCCTGGGCGCTCGGCGCCGGAAGGCAGGCGCACCGTGAGCGGATCGCCGAGGCGGATCTGATCGATGTACCCCTCCTCGACGTCGATGCGCACCCAGAGGTCGTCGGGGTTGATGAGGGTAACGATCGGTTGGCCCGGGTTGACGACCTCGCCGAGGCGCACCGCCCGCACGTCCACGACGCCTGCGATCGGCGCGCGGATCTCCGTGTA